>JANPOR010000586.1:0-9056 GCA_031428075.1 Hymenobacter sp.
CCACGCCGTTGGAGGCGCGCGATCCGTAAATGGCCGATGCCGAAGCATCCTTCAGCACGCTAATGCTTTCGATGTCATTGGGATTGATGTCGGCGATGGGATTGGTAGCCGCCGAGGTCGAAGAGAGGTTATCGGCCAGCACCGGAATACCATCCACTACGTACAGCGGCTGCGTGTCGCCGCTGATGGACGATACCCCGCGAACCCGCACCCGGATGCCTTGGCCGAGCTTGCCGCTACTGTTTTCGATGAACACCCCGGCTGCCCGGCCCTGGATGGATTGCTCGAACGACTGCACCGGCTGGTTGCCCACTTCTTTGCTCGAAAGTTGCACCACCGAGCCGGTCACGTTCTGCTTGTTCTGCGTGCCATAGCCTACCACCACGGCCTCGCTAAGAGCAGTGGTGCTGGCTTGCAGCGTCACGTTAAACGTGGTACGGCTGCCTACGGGAAGGGTCTGAGGGGTGTAGCCAACGGAGCTGACGACGATTGTCGCACCTGGGGTCACATTCAGGGTGAAATCACCGCTGGCGTTAGTGCTGATGCCGTTGGTGGTGCCGCGCTCAAGCACGGTGGCACCGGGTAGGGCCCCACTGTCGGAGCCCGATATACGGCCGCTAATGGCCTGACCTTGAGCCCAAGCTGGGAAGGCAAAGAGCCAGCCTAGTAGCAATAAAAGCTTACAGGGCGTAGAGAATTTCATTTTCATAAGCAATGTTTAAGGAAATGTGCAAAAAACAACATAAAGTCTCGTACTGCAAACATGATGATTTTTTATCAAATATCCTGTGAGGCAGTGGCAAATAAAACACTTGGTTTGTTAGCTTTTATTAGAGCATTCGTTTTTAACCCTCCGTGCCGCTCGTGCGTACCTTTACCGGACGCAATGCCCTGCGTCCTCGGCAGCGCAGGCTTTCCTTATTTTTGCTGTTGATGCCCACTATTCATTACCTCACCACGGCCGACACTATTGCTACGGCCGCCGCCCATTTTGCTACCCTGCCGCGCATCGGCATCGACTTAGAGTTCGACGACATGCGCTACCGCTATGGGCGGCACCTAGCACTGATTCAAGTATTTGACGGGCATGAAGTTTACCTCATTGACCCCCTCCCTCTGGAGCCTAATATGGCCCTTGGCTTAGAGCCACTGTTTGCCGTGTTGCGCAGCCCCGCCGTGGCCAAGGTGTTCCACTCCTGCAAATCCGACATTCTGCTGCTTGACGAAGTATTTGGGGTGAATTGCCGCAATATCATCGACACTAGCTTGCAGTTCAGTCTGTTGGCAGCGGAGGACAACAATATTTCGCTGGGCCGCCTCATCCAAGCCGAACTGGGGTTTGAGGTAGACAAGGGCGAGCAGAAGTCAAACTGGCTCAAGCGACCACTAACCGAGGCGCAGAAGGAATACGCAGCCAACGACGTGCTTTACTTGTTTGAGTTGACCAACCGCTTGGCGGCTCGCCTGACCGAATTGGGCCGTGCCCATTGGGCTGCCGAAGAAAATGCCGCGCTGGAAGCCGTGCGCTACGGCCGCGACGACCTGCGGCCCTGGTCGCGCAACGCGACCAAATACAAGATTTCACCCCAGGAAATGCCCCTGTTTCGGGAGCTGTACAAGCTGCGCGACGCGGTAGCTCGGCAGCTCGACCGCCCGCCGTACCACGTCGTCAGCAACGACCGCCTAGCCGAGTTGACGCGCCAACCCATCGAGACAGTTAACCAGTTGCGCACGGCCAACGGCCTGCACCCCGAACTGAAACGCGCCCCGTACGCCGAGCAGCTGCTGGCCCTGGGCACCACGGACTTGGCCCCCGAGGCCCCGCTGCCAGCCGAGCAACGCCGGTTTCCGTTCCGGCGCCGCCTGGGTGGCGGCGCTGCCGCCCGCGCTGAAGCTCGCGAAACGCTGCTATTGGCTTTGAAAACCCACCTCGCCGCCGACCAGGGCCCCGTGATGGCCAACATGATCCTCAGCAATCGCCTCATTGCCGACGTCGTGGAACTGGGGGCTGCCGCGGCCCTGCGGCCCTGGCAGCAACAGCTGCTACGCGACGCCGCCGAGCGCCACGGCTTAGCTTATGGCGAGGTGGCCGAACCGTTCTAATATCTAATGAATAGGTTTCCGCATTCTTACACGTAGAGACAGGGCTTGTCTCTGCCCGCTGGGCGCACCCCAACAACGATTCCGTTCAATAGCGGGCAGTAACAAGCCCCGCCCCTGCATTACACCGTTTATGAAACTGCTCTAATAAACACCTTAGAGCCTAGGAATCAATGCCCTGCACCCGGGGCAGGCTCTAGGCCGTGTTTCAGCCTGAACCCGCACCTTGCTGCTGCGTCCTGGCCTGAGCCGCGGGCAGCAGGCCTTTTTGCTGGCCCGGGGTCTGACCTTCAACTGCCTGAAGATAAATGAGCAGCCATTTTCCCACCCCACCACCACGACCGTGCCGTCGCTCGACTAGGCACTAAGTAACTTCCGGGACTCGTGCTTTGCTGGGGCACTGCTTATGGAGGACGCGCTGACCACGATTTGCGGCAGTTGTTTGCCACCCGTAAGTGGGGCCCCGAAACATGGTTGGCCCTGCTCACGCGCTGCGGCATAAACCCTTAGATGTTCATGCAACGCCTCACCACGCTGCTGTCGCGCCATTTTGGGCTGAACGGCCTGTTTTTTCCTACGCTTTGACCAGGTTGCCGAGCGCCACGCTTGCGCAAAACCGTGGCTGCGTTGGTGGAAGCAGGAAAAAATATTTCGCAGGGCAATAGTAAAAACCCGGCCTAACGCGTTAAATGAAGCGAAGCATAATGGCTTCGGTTGCGCTACCTAGAAGTTTATTCCTCATTAACTGCTGCCTCAAATCACAGGCAACTTTTGTTTTTCGTGACCAAAACGCTCCGTTGGCTATTGATTGGGTTGCTGCTGACGTTGGGCACAGCCGGCTACGCGGCGTGGCGAGTGCTATACCGGCCCAACGTGGTGGCCTTTCCCGAGGGCGATGCTTATTTGTACGTCCGCACCGGTAGCGGCTTCGGAGCAGTGCGTAATTCACTGGCGCGGCAGGGCCTGTTGCACGAGATGGGCACGTTTACCTGGCTGGCCCGCTGGCGAAACTACCCGGCGCGGGTGCGCCCCGGCCGCTACCGCCTGAGCCCCGCGCTGAGCAACTTAGCGCTGTTGCGGCGGCTCGAAAGCGGCCGGCAAGACACGGTGCAATTTGAACTTAAGCCGTTTCATTACCTCGAGAACTTGCCTCGGCAGGTTGGCCAGCAGCTAGAGACCGATTCGTTCAAGCTCAGTCTGTTGCTGAACAATAACGCCGGCCTGCGGGCCCACTTTGGGCTCGATACCTGTACTGTGCGCACGCTGTTCGTGCCGGGCCACTACCGCCTGCTGTGGAACACCAGCGCCCCGGCGTTCCTCGACACCATGGCTGCTGCCCACGGCAGGTTCTGGACGGCCCCGCGCCGGGCGCGGGCCGATTCGCTGGGCCTCACGTCGGTGCAGGTGAGCGTGCTGGCCAGCATCGTGCAGCGAGAAACTGCCCAGCCTACGGATAAGCCGCTGGTTGCCGCCGTGTACCTCAACCGGTTGCGCCGCGGCCAGCCCCTGCAGGCCGACCCCACCCTACTTTGGCCCCTGCACGGCCTCAGCACCCGCAAACGGGTGCTGAATGTGGACAAGAAGGTGGCGTCGCCCTATAATACTTACCGCCACAAGGGCCTCCCGCCCGGCCCCATTACTACGCCGCGGCCCAGCTCGCTCGACGCCGTGCTGCGCCCCGCCCACAACGACAACCTTTTCTTTTGTGCTCGCCCTGATGGTAGCGGTTTCTCAGATTTTGCTGCCACCTATGCCGCACACAAGCGCAATGCCCGCCGTTACCAGCACCGACTTGACAGTCTTGGGGTGAAACGGTAGCAATGGGCGGTTAACTATTGCTGCGGCAAGGCCAGCCGGTAGATGCGAAGCTGCAGCGAATCTTGAGTAGCTAACTGCTGAATTTCGAGAGTTTGGCGAAAACCCAGGCCCGTAAACTCAGAATGTTCCAGAAAAAGAAGGGGCTCGGTGAGGCGCGCCTCAGGCCAAGCGACCAATGGGGGCCGGCAGCGCAGCGAATCAAAGCGCGCCACGTTGGCCACGCGCCAGTACGCGTCGAGTACCACGTAGTCATAGCCCTGATAGCGCAGGGCAGCCAGTTGGCGCTCATCGGTCACGACAACCAAAGACTCATCTTCAGCTAGATAAGGAGCCAAGCCAAGGCCAACTGTGCTGGCAATGCGCCGGGCCCCTTGCGCACGCAGCCAAGCCGCTGCTTCGGGGAAATGACTGGGCGGATAGCGGTAGATGTGTTGCCAGAGCCGATAGCCATTCAGGGCCAAGGCCCCTAGCAGTACGGTGGTGCCCGCGCCGCGCCACTTGCTGGGCAACTGCCGCAGGCCCAGCACCGCTAGCGCGGCCAGGGGCAAATAAGCAAAAAGCAGGCCCCGGGGGGCCTTCTGCAGCAGCGACATACCTAACAGCCAGCATCCAGCCCACACATTTAGATAGAGCAGCAGGGGCAGCGCCTGCCCGCCCGCCACTGCCGCCACCCCAGCCACCCTCCCACTGCCAGCCCCGGCAACAGCAGCGGTGACTCGAACGCCAGCAAGTAACGGAAGTAGTAAAGTAAATCAGGGCTGAGCACCGCCTGCCGCCCGGCTGGGTTGGGCCCCGCGGGCAGCACCAGCCGCACATAGGTGGCTGGCCAGCGGTACCAAGGCAGGCCGACGGCCAGGGCCCCTGCAGTCATCAGTGCCGCGTAGGGAAGGGCTACGCTTAGCAGTACCCGCCACTTGTTGGTGCCGCGCCAGGCGGCACCGTCTGCTCGTAACACCTCAATTATCAGCAGAATGGGTAGAGCCAGTAAGAACTTATAGCTGTAACACAGCCCCAGTGCCAGCCATACCGCCGACTCCCGCAACGCCACCTGCCGGACGGCCAGCGGCCCAGCCTGCACCCGTCGGTAGTGGCTGCGAAGCAGGCCGGCGGCTACCACCAAGCTGCCCGCCCCACTCGTAAAATCGCGCCCCGAAAACGTGAGCAACAGCCCGGTCCCACCCAACAGCACCAGAGCCGCGGCCTCGATGCTCCGCCAAGGACGTCCCGCGGCAGCCGATGCCTCCACCACAAACCAGGCAAATAGCCCTAGCCCAACCACTCCCAGCAGAGCGTTGGCAGTTTGAAACACCCGCACATCGGCCGTAGCACGGGCCAGCAGGCTAAACAGCAGGTTGAATCCTGGCCCGGCGTGAAAAAACAACTGGCTTCCCTCGCCAGCAGCTAGGGCCCTTACCACCTGCCAGCTGCGCACCGAATCGTAGTCGGGCAGGCCGGCGGCCAGGTGCCACAGCCGCAGGCCCAGCACGAGCAACAGTGCCAGCGCCAAGCCCCAGCGGACGCCCAGTGGGATTGGATGCGGCAGAGCGACGTTCTTTGTGGGCAAGGGCATGGTGATACGGCCGCCCTTGGGGCCGGGCCGATGCAAAGGTCGGTACTAGTTACCACCGAGGCCGGCTTCTCAGCTGCACACTTTTAGTTGTTCTATGCGTCTTGTTATTCAGCGCGTTCGCAGCGCCGAGGTTGTGGTGGAGGGTGCCGTGACGGGCCGCATCGGGGCTGGGCTGCTGGTACTTGCCGGCTTCGCTTCAACCGACACGCCCAACCAGTTGGTCTGGATGGCCCGCAAGCTGGTACAGCTCCGCATTTTCTCCGACGACGCGGGACAGATGAACTGCAGCGTGCTCGATACCGGCGGCGATGTGCTGGTGGTGAGCCAGTTTACGCTGTTGGCCGATGCCCGCAAAGGCAATCGACCCAGCTATGTGGGGGCCGCCCCACCCGCCGTGGCCGAACCTCTCTACCGGCAGTTTTTAGCACTGGTGGCCGAACTATTGGGCCGCCCTGTGCCCACCGGCATCTTCGGGGCCGACATGCAGGTAAGTCTGATCAACGATGGCCCCGTCACCATCGTGCTTGATTCGCCCGCCGCGTAACTCATCTTTTTATGTCCGTCTTCATGACCATCGAACAAGCCCAACGCACCGTAGACGAGTGGGTTAACACCACCGGCGTGCGCTATTTCAACGAGTTGACCAACTTAGCTATTCTTACCGAGGAGGTGGGCGAAGTGGCGCGCCTTATCGCCCGGCAGTACGGCGAGCAGTCGTTTAAGGAGTCGGACAAGGGCCGTGAGCTGGGCGACGAGTTGGCCGATGTGCTGTTCGTGCTCATCTGCCTTGCCAATCAAACGGGCGTCGACCTCACCGACGCGCTGAACCGCAACCTAGCTAAAAAAACCCAACGCGATGCCCAACGCCACAAAGACAACGAGAAGCTGAGAACGAGCGGCGGGAGCTAAATTTTTGTGCTATTCTGCGCATCAAGCAGAGTTGGAGAAGCTGAGCCGAAGAACCTAAATTCTCCGCCGCGCCGAGAATAAAAGCTCTCACAAGAACTTATTCATTCCCCGCCAAAATTAGTCTGTCTGCCTGCCACAGCGGCAGCACAGCGGGGTAGGCGTCGATTTTCAGGCAAAAATCAAAGTCTTCGCTGGCCTCCAGCGAGTTGAGGCGCCGGACGTGAGCCGATTGCAGCAAGTAAGCAGCGGGGTCGGGGGCGGCCTGCTCCCAGAGGTGCAGGGCGGCCAGGGTGGCATCGCTGCTGCGCACATCGAACCCGTGGGGGGCCAAGCGGGCGGCCAAGGCCCCACCAAACACGCTGTCTTCAAGGCAGAACTGGCCTTTCCAACCGGCGCACACCACCAACACATCGCGCTGCTGCTGCCACGCAAACGCTGCCACCGCCTCCAAATTCAAAAACGCGCCGACGACAATGGCCTCAGCCGCCAGGGCCCGGCGCAGGGCTTGGGTGCCGTTGGTGGTGCTGAGAGCCAGGGCCCGGCCCCGGACCGGCCGGGCATCGTCGAGGAAGCCGAAGGGCGAATTGCCCAAATCGAAGCCGGACGCGGGCAGACCATCGCGCTCAGCGGCGGTGAGGCACCCCGTGGTGCGGCCCAGGGCGGCGCATTCGTCGAGTCCCGCCACCGGAAACACGTGCGTAACACCAGCCGCCAGCGCCGTCACGATGGTACTGCTGGCCCTCAGAATGTCTACCACCACGGCCACTTGGCCACGCAAATCATATAAGGATAGCAGTTCAGGCGAGAAACAGACATCTAGTGAAGGCATTCAATTTTACAATAGTGAAGAACCGGCTAGGCCAAAAGCGATTATTACTGCCGTCGCGCGGCAGATTATCATATCACTTCAATGAGTTTACTCCGTTCCCTTCACCAGCGGCAGCTTCTGCACGGTAGCGGGCAGGTTTTTGCCCCGTATTTGGACGAAAATTGAGGTGCCGGGCGTGGCCAGCTCGCTCCGAACGTAACCCAGGCCAATGCCCCGGCCCAGCGTTGGCGATTGGGTGCCGCTGGTAACGTCGCCGATTTTCTGGCCCGCGGCGTCCACCAATTCATAGTGGCCGCGCGGAATGCCGGGGCCGTCCATCACGAAGCCGACTAATTTTTTCGTCACGCCAGCTTCTTTTTGTGACTTGAGGGCCAAGCTGTTGGTGAAGTCTTTGGTAAACTTGGTAATCCAGCCCAGGCCGGCTTCGAGAGGCGAAGTGGTATCATTAATGTCGTTACCGTAAAGGCAGTAGCCCATTTCGAGGCGCAGCGTGTCGCGCGCGCCCAGGCCAATGGGCTTGAGGCCGTGGGGTTGGCCTGCAGCCATGATGGCGTCCCACACCACTTGGGCGTACTCATTGGACACGTACAGCTCGAAGCCGCCCGCGCCGGTGTAGCCGGTGGCCGAAATAATGACGTCGGGGGCCCCAGCAAACGGGCCCTGCGCAAACGAGTAGTACGGAATGGCGCTCAGGTCAACAGCCGTCAGCCCTTGCAAGACGGCCGCGGCCCGGGGACCCTGCACAGCAAAAAGGCTGGTGCGGTCGGAGATATCTTCCATCTCCACCCCTTCGGTGTTAAACGCCTGAATCCAGTTCCAGTCTTTTTCAATGTTAGAGGCGTTGACCACCAACAGGTAATCTTCGTCGGCGAGCTGGTACACCAGCAGGTCGTCGACGAGGCCACCGGTGTGGTTGGGCAGGCTGGAATATTGGGCCTTGCCGGGCTGAAGCTTGGCGGCGTCGTTGGTGGTGACGCGCTGGATTAGAGCCAGGGCCCGGGGCCCGCGCACCCGGAACTCGCCCATGTGCGACACGTCGAAGATGCCCACCGCCCGGCGCACGGTGTGGTGCTCGTCGAGATCGGAAGAGTAGCGCACGGGCATATTGTAGCCGGCGAAGGGCACCATTTTGGCCCCCAACTGCTGGTGAGTGGCGTCGAGGACAACGGTTTTGAGCGAGGAAAGGGTCATGTGGGGAGGAGGATGGGGTGGGCCGCGGCCGCAGCTTCGGCCCGCGAAAGTAGCCATTTCCGGCCCGTGTCCGTAGGCGACCTTAGCATTTACCCGCGGCCATGGATCTTAGTGAAATCAAGCAAGACTTCGAATCGGCGACAACCCGGCACTTTTCGTTCAAAACCAAGCTGCGCTCGTTTCTGTACGGCAACGGCTACGAAGAAGGGCCCCTGCGCGACCCCGACCAGTGTAGCCTGGGCCAGTGGATTACGGACCGCCGGGCCGGGGCCTATGCCCACGTGCCCGAAATGGCCGAGCTCGACGCCGCGCACCGCCGCATCCACCGCGACGCCGCTGCGTTGATGGACTACCACCTAGCTGGCCACCCCAACGCGGCCGCCGGGTTGCCGGCCGTATTGGACCAGGCCGAGGCAATTGTGGTTCTTTTGCAGACCATCGGGCGCAAGCTGCGTACCGGGCCCTAACCGCTTTTTAGCTTTTTTTTTGCCACTCCCTGCGCGGCCGTCTTATGAAGATTAAGCTGATCACCAAGCTGTTTTCCGGTTTTTTATTACTATTGGGGCTGTTCGCAGCGGTGTTAGTTGTGAATTACCGGCTGGCCGGCAAGGTAGTGCGCACCACCCAGGCCGTGGCGGC
>JANPOR010000587.1:0-1757 GCA_031428075.1 Hymenobacter sp.
TTCAATGCGGCGCAGGTGTACTACAACATCCTCTTCATGCGCGAGAGCATCCGGGTGCAAGACCAACAGACTGCCTCACTGCAGGCCCACCGTGACGAAATGAACAAGCGTGTGCAGGCTGGCGTAAGCACCCGCTTCGACGTGACGACTACCGACGTGCGCATCACGCAGGCCCAGAGCACCCGGCTCGATCTGCAAAACCAACTGCGCAACCAACAGGTGCAGCTGGCCCGCCTGCTGCACAAGCCCAGCCAGGCCGACGTTCCGGTGAAAGGCCGCCTCACCTACGAGCCGCAGCCCGTGAACTTGGAAGCCGAGGTGACCAAAGCCAGCAACAACCGCCCCGAAGTGAAGCTGGCCCGCGACGCCGAAAACACGGCCACCCTGCAAGCCCGCCTTATCGAAAGAAGCAACATGCCCAGCCTCGGCGCGGGCGTGCAGGCCGGAGCCAAAAACGGCTACATCCTACCCGACATCAACCGCATTCGCTTCAACACGGTGGGCGTGGTGCAGCTGTCGGTGCCGATTTATGACGGCAGCCGCAACAAGAAGCAGCGCGTGGAAGCCGAAGCCAACGCCCGCGCCGCCGTGGCCCGCACCGCCGATGCGCAGGAGCAAATCCGGGCCGACGTGCGCCAGGCCGTGAATAATCTGGATTTCAGCCAGGCTCGCCACGAGAATGCCCAGCAGCAGATAGCCCAGGCCACCGAGGCCCTGCGCAAAGCCCGCGACCGCTACCGCTACGGCGTGGGCCAGAACCTAGACGTGCTGGATGCCGAAACCCAGCTCGCGCAGGCCCGCCTCGCGCTGGTGCAGGCCGAGTACAACTACACCCTGGGCCAGTACCAGCTGCGCCGCGCCACCGGCGAGCAGATTTGGCAATAGGTTTTTTGGGTGGGAGGGCAGGAATTGTTAGTTCTCCCTTAAAACCCTTTCACCTCCTACCCCCATACCCCAAAAAATGACCATTCTTTGTCCGCTCGATTTCTCGGCCGCGTCGGCGGGGCTGGTGGCCTACGCAGCGGCCCTGGCCGTGGCATATGGGGCCGAGCTGCGGCTGCTGCACGTGTGCGAGCCGCATGAGGACCCCACCGGCCACCAGCCCGATGCTGCCGTGTTTGCGCCCTGCAGAGCCCAGATGCAAGCGCTGCGTACCGCCGCCGAAACCGCCGGCGTAACGCAGGTGCACACCGGCATGGTGCGCGGCGAAGCCGCCCCCGCAATCGTGGCCGAAGCCGCCCGTCAACAGGCTGATTTAATTGTTATTGGCGCGCATGGCCAAACGGGTATCACGCGCTTTTTGATGGGTAATACGGCCGAAATCGTGCTCCGCACCGCCCGGTGTGCCACGCTGCTGGTACGCGCGCCTTTGCTCAATGAGGAATGAAGAATATGGAGTAAAGAATTGCCTTTGGCCGCGCTTCATTCCCTTCTGCTTGCTCACTCCCCTTCTTAATTCTTAATTCCTCATTCTTCATTCAATTAAGATGGCTCAGACCGAAACATCTCCCGCCGTACAAAACGCTCCGGCTCCTTACCCAAACGCGGCCGCTGAAGCTGCATCGCTGGCAGAGCCCAAGAAGCGCAATCCGCTCGCCCTCATTGTTCTGGCCCTGGTACTACTGGCCGGAGGCTACTATGGCTTCACGCGCTACCAGTTTGCCAAAGCCCACGAAAGCACCGACGATGCCCAGGTGGAAGGCGACGTGTTCCCGGTGCTGCCCCGCGTGGGCGGCCCGGTGGTGGCCGTGAACGTG
>JANPOR010000588.1:0-12799 GCA_031428075.1 Hymenobacter sp.
GAGCACGGGGGGCCGGCGCGGCTGGTGGTGCCCCACCTCTACTTCTGGAAGAGCGCTAAGTGGGTGCAGGGCCTGCGGTTTATGGCCGACGACAAGCCCGGCTTCTGGGAAGAAGCCGGCTACAGTATGTACGGCGACCCGTGGAAAGAGCAGCGCTACGGCAGCGACGACGACACCTCCACCACCACCTTTCCCCTGTGAGCCGACTCGACTGGCAAATTGGGACGGTCACGGCCATCACATCCGAAACGTCCCGCGTTAAAACCTTCACCCTCAGCTTACCGCAGTGGACGGTCCACCGCGCCGGCCAGCACTATGACCTGCGCCTGACGGCCCCCGACGGCTACCAGACCCAGCGCAGCTACTCCGTCGCTTCGCCGCCCGAGCAAACCGGTGAGATTGTCCTTACTGTGGAGCTAATCGCCGACGGTGAGGTGTCGGCCTATCTGTACGAGGGCGTAGCCGTGGGCGACCAGTTGGAAGTGCGTGGGCCCATTGGCGGCTACTTTGTATGGCCGGCGGGGGCCCCAGCGGCCCCGATGCTGCTCGTGGCCGGCGGCTCGGGCATAGTGCCGCTGATGGCCATGCTACGCCACCGCCAGCGGGCCGGCCTACCCAATTCAGCCGTGCTATTGTTCAGCGTACGCGCCCCGAAAGGCGTTATATATCAACACGAACTGGAAGCTATGGCCCAGACCGATCCGGCTTTTACCTTGCTACTTACCTACACCCGCCGGGCCCCGGCGGGTTGGCTCGGCTACCGGCGCCGGATTGACGCAGCTATGCTGGGCGAGGCTGTTGGCCGGCTACCCGGCCCGCCGCAGTGCTACATCTGCGGGCCCACGGGATTGGTGGAAAACGCCGCGACGTTGCTCCAAGCTCAGGGCCTGCCCGACGGGGCCATCCGCACCGAGCGGTTTGCGCCTACGGGGAGTTAAAATCGCGCTGTAGCGCGGCCTTAGTCGTGGAACGACTTTTCGCCAACCGGCACGGGCACTTTCAGGCGGTTTTCGGGCGGCGGCACGGGGCAACTGTACTCGGTGTTGTAAGCGCAGTACGGGTTGTACACTTGATTGAAATCTAGCACGATGCTGGTGGCGCCCTCGGTGGGCAAGGGGGCGTCGAGGTAGCGGCCGCCGCCGTAGGTCCCGCGGCCATTGCTGGGGTCGGTGAAAGGCACGAATAGCGTTGAATCGTTGGCTTTTCGGTACAGCGTGAGCTGCTGGCGCTGTCCGCCTAGCTCAAACGTGGCCCGGCCCCAGGGCGTGTATTGCTCGGTGCGGCGGTCACTCATCTGCATCGCCACCGGGCCCAGGCGAGCTAGGGCCGCGTACCGGGCCATGACGATGAATTTTTTGTCGGGCGCGAAGTACTTCAGGCTGTCGAACTGCGGGCGTTGGACGGCCGTCAGCGGCGATTCGTTGCCTTGGCGAAAGGCTCGGTTTTTGGCTTTACGGGCCTGCTGGACTTGGGCGAAATACGGGTCGGGCCCCCGGCTGATGTCCAACACGGAGAACCCTATCACAGCCAGTACACCCGCGATAATCAAGAGCTTAGTTTGCATAAAACGGGTAGCGGTCTTACCTACAATATCCCCTCATCGGCGAAACTGTAGTAGCCGCGGTCGGTGTAAATCAAGTGGTCGAGCACGGGCAGCTCAAGAAATTCGCCGGCTTGGCGTAGCTTTTTGGTGAGGGCTAGGTCGGCGGCACTAGGCTGACGGTTGCCGCTGGGATGGTTGTGCACTAGGATGATGCTGCTAGCCAACTGCTCTAGGGCCTCCTTGAAAATCATTTTCGGGTCGGCCACGGTGCCGGCCACGCCGCCTTGGCTGATGGCCACCTTGCGCATCACTGCGTTGGCGCGGTTCAGCAAAATCACCCAGAATTCTTCGTGGGGCAAATCCATCAGATTGGGGCGCACGAGGTTATAAATATCGCGCGAGCAAGTGATGATGGCGCGGGCCGGGGCGTCGGCTACCTTGCGGCGGCGGCCCAGCTCCAGGGCCGCCACGACGGAAATTGCCTTGGCTTCACCGATGCCGGGGCGGCGGCACAGTTGCTTCACGCTCTGGCGGGCCAGTTCGTTAAGGTCGTTGCCCACACCTTGCAGCATGAGTTTGGCCACGTCGACGGCTGAAAACTTCACCGTGCCCGAGCCCAGCAGGATGGCAATCAGCTCGGTATCGGAAAGGGCAGCCCGGCCCTTGGCCATTAGCTTCTCGCGGGGCCGGTCTTCCTCGGCCCAGCTCTTGATGCCTAAGGCCACCGGGGCGGCGTAAGCCAACACCGGTTCTTCGGCCAGATTATTAAGAGCTTCCATGCAGTACAACGTTGATTAAGATCGAAATTTAGCCTTCAATCAAGCAAAAGCCGCCGTTCTACGTTTATGAGGCCGGCGTCCTTGCCGCGCTACTTTTTCTTCCATGCGAAATCCCACCGTTTTATGGCTATTGCTGGCGGCCGTGCTGCTGGCTGAATGGTACGGCTACCAAGCCACCCGCACCCTCACCCAGCACCTCGACCCCGGGCCCCGGCGGGCCCTAGCGGCGGCCTACTGGCTGCTCACGCTGGGCGTGTGGGCCCTCGCTTACTGGGCCGGCTCCACCCGAAACACCGGCCACACCGTACTCAAAACCTACCTCACGAGCCTGCCCCTGCTTTTTCTGGCAGCCAAGCTGGTGATGCTACTGCCTTTTTTGAGCGAAGACTTAATGCGTCTGGGACGGAGGGCCCTTGCGGCCAGCGCAGCCCCGCCGGGCACCGAAACGCCGGCCATTCCGCGCAGTGAGTTCCTAGCCAAGGTGGTGCTGGCGCTGGGGGCTCTTCCGTTCGTGGCGTTGCTGTGGGGCATGGTGCGCGGAGCCACCGACTACCAAGTGCGCCGTGTGACGCTGAAATTCCCCAACCTGCCGCCGGCGTTCGATGGATTTAAAGTGCTGCAAATCTCGGACTTGCATACAGGCAGCTTCAGCTCCGTCGAACCGTTGCAACGAGCGGTAAGGTTCATCAACGCCCAGCAAGCCGACCTGATTCTGATGACCGGCGACCTGGTAAACAACCGCGCCACGGAAGTCGAGCCCCACATTCCGACGCTGGCGGGCATCCGGTCGGAGCTGCCAATTTTTTCCAGCCTTGGCAACCACGACTACGGCGACTACGTGCACTGGCCCAGCCCGGCCGCCAAGCAGGTCAACCTAGAGCGGCTGAAGCAGAACCACGCCAAAATTGGCTGGACGCTGCTCAACGACACCAGCCACACCATCGCGCGCGGCGGCGATAAAATTGCCGTGCTGGGGGTGCAAAACTGGAGCAGTCACCCCAATTTCCCTAAGCACGGCGACTTGCCCCGGGCGCACGCGGCCAGCGGCGACGCGCCGTTCAAAATCTTGCTCTCGCACGACCCCTCGCACTGGGAGGCGCAAGTGCTCAACTACCCCGACATTGACTTGACCCTCAGCGGCCACACCCACGGCATGCAGTTTGGCGTGAATCTGCCCTTTCTTAAGTGGAGTCCCGTGCAGTACACTTACAAGCAGTGGGCCGGCCTGTACGAGCAGGGCCTCCAGAAGCTGTACGTGAATGTGGGCCTCGGCTACTTGGGGTACCCGGGACGTGTGGGTTTCTTACCCGAGATCACGGTGTTTGAGTTGCGGCGCGCTTAAAAACCCAAAGGCCATTAACCTCGACCACGGGCGGCCCGTACAGACGCCGTCAATTCCATCAACCTCTTCCCTATCTTTCACCATGAAAGGTTATTTGTTCTTAGTTGCCGGGGCAGTTCTTTCACTGGCTTCGTGTTCGCAGAAGAAAACAACCGGAACGACGACCAGTGCAGCGGGCGAGCCGGGGACGACGACGACCAGCACGATATACAACGGCAACGCTTACAAGGCACGCTCCCAGCGGATTGCCGATAAATATGCGGCGGATATGAAGATCACCGACCCGGCCTTGCGCACGAAAATTCGGACGGCCTACTACAACCGCTCGAAACGCTACGGCGAGCTGCATACCAAGTACGCTTCGGATACCACCGGTATGGCCGCCGCCGTGCGCGATGCCAACGCAGCCACAGATCAGGAATTTAAGGGCATCTACACCGATCCGACCCAGTACCAGGCCCATGAGCCGAGCCGCTCGGTCTAGGATGAGAACAACTACCTGAGCGATGACAGTAGCTCCTCGTCAGCAATGTCAGGCGACTCGTCCAGCACCAACCCGAATACGAGCGCGACGAGCAATAACAACAGCTCAACGAGCAGCAGTACCACCACTACTACTAACAGTACCATGAATAGTCCGGCGGCTGGGGCCAGTGTTGACGGCACCGTGAGCCGGTCGAGAACCAAGATAACCGACGGCACCAAAATTTAAGATAAAGTCGGACGGCAAAGTAAAAGTGAAGGACGGCGACGGTTTGAAGATGAACTAATAAGCCACGCGATTGGCCGTTATTTACGGCCCCTTCGTCTAGTTAGGCCCGCGCCTGCAACGGTACGGGCTTTTCTTTGCTCTTTGCTGGGCCTGTTTGGTAGCTTTTTGCGTTTATAGCTGTTGATGACGTTGCGATTTACCGGATTGATGCCCCGCAGTTGGCCGTGGGTGCTGGCGCTGCTGGCCGGACTGGCTTTGCCGGCGCGGGCGCAGCAGGTGCGCGTGAGCGGCACCATTTCAGCGTTTGACTCGCGCCAGGCCATTCCGGGGGCCACCGTGCAGGTGCAGCGCACGCGGCGTGGCATGGCGTCCGGGCCGAGCGGTGAGTTTGAGATTGATGCCTTGAACACTGATACGCTGCTATTTCGAGCCGTAGGGTTCAAGTCCCGGCGGCTGCCACTAGGCGGCACAGGCCTCTCGCAGCTTGTGATCCAGGTGCAGCTCCTACGCGACAGCGTGCGCCTGAGCGAAGTACGCGTGAACAGCGACCGCCCCGACCGGGCCATGATCAACCGGGCCCTGCGCAACATGAAGCGCCCCAAGCCGCCGGTGGTGAGCGGGGCTAAGCATCCGCCCCGGCCCAAACCCATGTTCCCGGTTGATTCGAGTGCGCCCAAGGCCCCGGTGCCTACCTTGGAAAGCCCCGTGAGCCTGCTCTACGAGCAGTTCTCGCGCGAGGGCAAGCAGCGCCGCAAGGTGCGCGAGCTGGAGACCGCCGACAAAGCCGAAAAGGAACGGCAGGCCCGTACCAAGTACAACAAGGCCTTCAAGGATAACCGCGGCTACGAGCCGTGAGCCGGCCCCAACCCGCGCCGGGACTGCGCGTAAGCATAGGATATGAAAATCGGTTATCCTTGCGTGAACAAGGCGATGGATTGCAGCGCCGCCAATACCTTTCGGCTGGTCTCCTATTCGGAGGAACGCTTGGTGGTGGCCGTAACGGCCAACTTGGCCTGCCTGCGCCGACTGTTGGAGTGGAACGTAGCCCAAGGCCTGTATTTTTTCCGTATGGGTTCGGGCATCGTGCCTTTTGGTTCGCACGAAATCTGTACTTTTCCCTGGCAGACGCACTTTGGGCCCGAATTCCGGGCCCTTGGGCAATACATTAAGAAGCAAGGCCTTCGGGCAAGCTTCCATCCCGACCAATTTGTGGTGCTGAATTCGCCCGATCCTGGCATCGTGCGGCGCAGCATCGAAGAGCTGATATACCAGGGCACCATGCTGGATTTGATGGAACTGGACGGCACCGCCAAGCTACAAATCCACGTGGGGGGTCTTTACGGCGACCGAGAACTGGCCCTAAGTCGGTTCGCGACCGTGCACGCCAGACTCCCACCCGCCGTGCGGGCGCGGGTGGTGGTCGAGAACGACGACCGGCTGTTTAGCCTCCGCGACTGCCTGCACCTGCACGAACGTACCGGCATTCCCATCTTGTTCGACAATTTTCACCACGAATGCCTCAACCACGGCGAACCCATAGCCGAGGCCCTGCGCTTGGCGGCCACCACATGGCATCCCGTAACCGATGGCGTGCCCATGATGGACTACAGCTTCCAGGCCCCCGCTGAACGCAGAGGCAAACATGCGGCTTCGCTGGCGGAAGACCTATTCCGCGCCTTTGTGGCCGAGTTACACGGCCTTGACTTTGACATAATGCTCGAAATCAAAGACAAAGAGGCCAGCGCTCTGCGAGCTGTGGCCATTTTACGCGAGCTGGACTTATCTGCTCCCGTTGGGCCCGTGCCGCCCCTGGCCTTGCCCCCCGACCCCAACGCGCCTGTCAAAGCCAAATGCGTTAGGGCGTCCGGGGCCATCTAACCGGCCGCTATTTCCATTTTCTCTCACTTAATTTTAAGCAAATGCCCTTCGACCACCTGCACGCCACCATTAGTGCCCTCAAAAACGGCCTCACCAGTTTGCCTTTGGGTTCGGCCATGGACAACACCGAAACCTGGCAGCAACAGCTTCTGCAAAGTGGCCAGCCCGGCCTCCAAGACATAGCCCGCGAGGTCGGGAACTTGCAATCGCTGCTCACCAATGGCGCTTTCGATGCGGCCGCCATCGCTAACTCTTTGAGTATGCTCGGCGACCAAACCAGCGAAGCTGCATCCCAAGCCCCTGCCGACCTCCAACCTCTCCTCACCGAATTGGCGGATCTACTGCACCGCCATGGCGGCGACCTGCTGGCCCACGCCGAGCGCACGGGCGAATAGCCTCAGCGCTAGGTTCAAAAGCCCCGCTGCAAATTATGCAGCGGGGCTTTTTTCGTGTAGTTGCATCGATTAATAAGGTGTTTTGTTGCTGCGGCTGCGCCGGTCGCGACTAGGCACTATATCCGTCGATTCGCGGCGAGGCCGGGTTTTTATCAAGGGTTGCTCGCGCACGTCAGGCACTGCTGTGGGGGAACTCTCGGGCGTCGATGACAGGACCGCTCCCGGGTTGGGCTGGCTGGGCTGGGCATCGCGGCTGGTAATGGTGCGCTGCACCTCTGCCGGCCCTTGTATGGTGCTCTGGTTGAGTGCTGGGTTAACAGGCGGCACAGCGGTTTGGCCCTGCTCCCCGCCGCGTACTGGCGCAGTAGGGTCAATCGGTAAAGTTTGGGCCTGCACAGCCCCCACCCATAACAAGCTTACAGTAAAGAAGATATGTTTCATTATTGAGTTAGAAAAAAGCGGTGGAAAGCAAAATGGCGGCTGTCTCTACGTGAAACAGCCGCCATCGCATTTTATTCGGCTCTGCGGCCCAAACCAAGTTTAGTTCATCGGTTTCGTTTTCATTTTGCCTTTGCCGTGGCGCATCGAAGCCTTCGTTTTCTTCGCCGGTTTGCTAGTGCCCATAGTGCCATCACTCATTGTACCGGTACCTGTTGCACCCGTGCTCATTGTGCCAGTTCCCGTCGTACTCGTACCCATCGTGCCGGTACCCATCGTGCCGGTGCCGGTACCCATCGTGCCAGTACCCATCGTACCGGTGCTGGGCGTTTGAGTGGGAGTTGTCGTGCCAGTAGTTGTGGTGCTGCTGGTTCCTGGCGTGGTCTGAGCCATCGATATACCCGTTACACCGATAGTTAACAGGGTAGCAAAAAGAATTGGGGAAGTTTTCATCGTAGTTTATTTTTTAATGGTTTGGAAAGAAAATAACGAATCAACGCTACGGCCTAGCAAATACGTAGAAGAGTCAACCGGAGTTATAAATTTCTATTATTTTGTTGTGCTTATCCTACAACAACCTTACAATATAATTAGCAAAAGCATAGTATTTCCCTGTCTAGTTGTAAACCGATGCTAGAACCGAGAATAACTCTTACATCAAATTATTGCATCTAACGCGAGACTGTAAAAACAATAGCAGTATTGGTCGTTCATCGCTCACTAAAAAAATCGTAAATAGAAAGGCGAATTGCATTAGTGCAGCATATATTGCACAGCGAATCGGTCGCAGACATATAACATTGAATTGAGCGTGTTTTGCAAATTAATGGCTCAACGCCATAAATTGACATCTTTTTACGCACAGATTATCCCAAAAACAATTATCGCAGCCAACTACAAAAAACCCAAAAAATTGAATTTTAAATTAAATTTGACTTAGTCACCTTTGGATTCAAATTTCACTTTACCAATGTTAGACTAATAATATTTTTTAGTCCATCGTTCGATACATATCTTAATTTACTACACATATGAAACTCCATTTACGCCCACGAGGTGCGGTTCTTTTTTTTCTATTGGTCATTCTGTTTGGGGGCCGTCCCGGGGCCGCTGTAGCAGCCGCACCGCTCTTGGCGCAGCCGGTTAGTTTGTTCACGGCCTTCGACGAAGGCCGGGCTGATGGTAGGGCCTATCGAATTTCCGTGCAACACGAGTTCAACCGCACCGATCTCATTGCTCAACAGGTGCAAGCTTCTCAGAGCGCCGCCGCTGCTGAACCGTCAAATGCGTCTTACTTTCAAGGCTACGTGGCGGGCCTCCAGCTAGATAGCACATTAGCTAATCGATAGTTTACTCGCCAAGAACTGTTCCTGCCGAAAATATTGGGATGCGCAGGCGGTTACTGGCCGTTAAGCCTCGGTGATTATCATCTGGCTCAATCACACCGATCAATGAGCTTGGGTGCCAACAGGCGAGGGCGTGGTCTTGTCCAGATTGGATTTCAGGCCTGGATATGCCACAAACGGTACCGCCCCTTTGGTAGTGGGCGCGGTTGAATCGGCCGCGGCTTCTGCCTTTGGCTTCAACGGAACGGGGGCTGTCTGTGCTGGGTCGTTCAGGGCCTCATCACTGGGTCGGGGCCCTGACGGCGTGCCGGGAACGCCGCTATCCGACTGGTTGGCACGGGCGGCCTCCGGCGAGCGCGCCGGTTCACTGCAGGCGCACAGCAAGACGTTGGCCGAGCCCAAAAGCCCAACAGTTATTGATCGGATTTTTTTCATCTTTTATCGGCGTAACAAGCGGTTACTGCTATAACGCATCCTCTTAGCCCGAAGTTGATTGCGGCTGTACTGAATCCAGCTTTTTCTGGTCGCTTGAAAAAGCCGTTGCCAGCTCGCGAGAACCGCAAGGCAAATAAACGGATAGCGTGAGCCCCCAAATGGCAGCGACCTTTTAGTATTTAACTCAAAGCCCAATTACAAGGGGCCTAAAAACGAAAAACCTCATTCCCGAAACGAGAATGAGGTTTCTTGTGGAGCTGCAGGGATTCGAACCCTGGTCCAGACAAGGAAACCGACGAGCTTTCTACGTGCGTATCTATGCTTGGATTTTCGAGGAGTTTCAGGCGCACATCAGGCCCTTGAAATTCCCTTAGCTGCAGTTTGGGTTTCGCCCCCGAATCACAGCTCTTCGGAGGCTAGTTTCTACTTACGACGCTCCGAACTCCCAGGTGTAAAAACTTACCCGAGCGGAACGATGACATTACCTAATTCTGAACTAGGCAGCCATGGCGTACGAATAGTCGCCAGTTGTTGTTTGGGCGATTTTTTAACGGGAGAGCTTCGACCAACTCCCGGCACGCTTACCCGCAATTTGCGCAAGCTGTCAATTCCGGTCAGCCCCAGATTTAGAAAGAACGAGTTTCCGCCGCAGGGCCCTATTGGATCCTTTGACAGACCGTGAAGGTACGCGGGAACTGGTAAACGCCGGACGGGCTCGAAAAGTTTCGACTGGGCAGAACGGGCATGTGGACGGCATCTGGACCTTTGGCTGGGCTTTCAAACGCCCTGTTTTCGGGGTAACTTTGTAGGAAGTCTTATGGAGAACTTTGTCGTTTCGGCCCGGAAGTACCGTCCCGCCACTTTTCGCAGCGTGGTAGGGCAGCAGCACGTCACCACCACCCTGCAAAACGCCATCCAGAGCCAGCACTTGGCCCAGGCGTTCCTGTTTTGCGGCCCCCGCGGCGTAGGCAAAACCACCTGTGCCCGTATTCTGGCCAAAACCATCAACTGCACCAACCTGACGGCCGACATCGAGGCGTGTGGGGTGTGCGCCTCGTGCGTGGCCTTCCAGGAAAACGCCTCTTTCAACGTGCATGAACTGGACGCGGCGTCCAACAACTCGGTTGAAGACATTCGCTCGCTGGTGGAACAGATGCGCTACCCGCCCCAGGCTGGCAGCAAGTATAAAATATACATCATCGACGAGGTGCATATGCTCTCCAATCAGGCTTTTAACGCTTTTTTGAAGACGCTGGAAGAGCCGCCATCCTACGCTATTTTCATCCTGGCCACTACGGAGCGCCACAAAATCATTCCCACGATTTTATCGCGCTGCCAGATTTTCGATTTCAGCCGCATCCGGGTCGACGACATGCGCCAACACTTGCGCTACGTAGCCACCCAAGAAGGCGTAGAAGCCGAAGACGACGCCCTACACCTTCTGGCCCAAAAGGCCGAAGGCGGCTTGCGCGACGCGCTGTCGATGTTCGACCAGATGGTAACCTTTGCCGGCAACCGCCTGACGTACAAAGACGTGGTGCAGAACCTGCATGTACTAGACTACGAATATTATTTCCGGTTGGTAGATGCGCTGCTGGGCGAAAACCTTTCGGCTGCGCTGCTGCTACTCGACGAAGTGATGCAGCAGGGCTTCGATCTGCACAATTTCGTGGTGGGCACCGCTGAGCACCTGCGCGGCCTGCTGGTGTGCAAAGACGCCGTGACGGTGCAGCTGCTAGAAGTATCGGACGGCATTAAGAAACAGTATGTGACCCAAGCGCAAGCCGCGCCCCTGGCCTTCCTGCTCTCGGCCCTGAACCTAGTGAGCCAATGCGACCGCGACTTCAAGCAAGCCAAGAACCAGCGCCTGCACGTGGAATTGATGCTCATGAAGCTGGCGTATCTCAATGGGGCCGTGCAGTTTATACGCGAGCTGAATCCTGCCACCAACGGCGAGGCTAAAAAAAAAATTAATAGCTTAGTAGAAGGTCCGGCAATGCTCGCCGTTACCCCGGAGCTGACATCGGCGGTGCCTTCCTATCTTGAGCCCGTAGGGGCTTTTGTACCGGCCGATGCCGTGACGACCCCCGCGCTGGCGGACGACCCCGAGCCGCTGCCCACAGAAAATGGCGTGGAGGAATTGCACGACACGCCCAGCATCGAGGCCGACCCGGTAGCGGCCGTGACCGAGCGGCACCAGATGCGCGACACGCTGCCACACGTGGAAGTGGGCGTACCAAGCATGGGAGGCTTGGAGCCCGCTCCACATCCAGCGCCGCCTTCGCTCGTCAACCTGGCGACTGGTGCCGGCAGCAAGCTGCCCAGCCTCAAGGATTTCAGTACCCGGCCGGCGGCCACAGCCGCTCAAACCTTGGCCGAGCCGTTGCCCACTTCCGGGCCGGTGGCCCCGGTGAACGATGCGCTGCTCCGACGCGTGTGGCGCGAGATGGCCGAGGAGCGCCGTGCCCAGGAACGCATGAGTGAATACACGCTGCTGAACCGTCCCGTAACAGCGGGCCCCGACCATCGCATCGAACTGACGGTGGACAACCCGGTGCAGGAGGACCAGTTCAACGAGATGCGTACCGAGTTCCTGATTGAACTGCGTCGGCGGACCGGCCACCCCCGCTTGAACGTAGTGCCTGTGGTGGCGCAGGCCGCGCCCACGACCCGAAAGCTGTACACCGCCACCGACAAGTTTGAGTACCTCGCCGAGCGGTTTCCGGCGCTGCGCGAGGCCAAGCAACGGCTGGGGCTGGAAGCTGATTTTTAAGCCTCTGGTGGGAGCCTGCTGGCGGGCGAAACTCGCAAAAAGCGTTTTTTATTCCCCTATCAGCCAACTACCTTTGTTTTTTGGTCCTGCTGCTAGCTTTCTGTCCACCCTCTTCGTGAAAAAACCCTATTTGCTATTGCTGCCGGCTTTGGCAGTGCTGGGTCTGGCCACCGAGTGCCGTACCACCCAGCCCACCACAGCTACGGGGGCCCCCACCGCACCCGCGCCAACCACAGCCGCTGCCAAAGCTTATCCTTACGAGACGGCCCCCAACGACCCACTTAACGCCCGTATCTACCATTTGGCCAATGGGTTGACGGTTTATTTATCGGATTACAAAAATGCGCCCCGTATCCAGACTTATCTGGCTGTGCGGGCGGGTTCGAAGAACGATCCAGCGAGTGCCACCGGCTTAGCGCATTACCTTGAACACATGGTGTTCAAAGGCACTTCACGGCTTGGCACTAAGGACTGGAGCAAGGAAAAGCCCGAACTGGACAAAATTGAGGCCCTGTACGAAGTGTACCGCAGCGAGCGCAACGACCCAGCGGCCCGCAAGCGTACTTACCACCAGATTGACTCCATTTCGGGCGTAGCGGCCCGCTACGCCGTGCCAAACGAGTACGACAAGCTGATGGGCAGCATCGGCTCGAAAGGCTCCAACGCCCACACTTCCAACGAGGAAACGGTATACCAAGAGGACATTCCGAGCAATCAGCTCGAAAAATGGGCCGCCGTGCAGAGCGAACGGCTCAAGGAGATGGTACCGCGCCTGTTCCACACCGAATTGGAGGCCGTGTATGAAGAGAAAAACCGGGGCTTGGACAACGACTTCAGCAAGGAGTTTGAGACGCTGAACGCGGCGCTCTACCCCACGCACCCCTACGGCACGCAGACGACCATCGGCACGATTGAGCACCTGCAAAACCCATCGATTGTCGAGATTAAGAAATATTTCGGCCAATACTATGTGCCGAACAACGTGGCCCTTTGCCTGAGTGGCGACTTGGATTATGACCAAACCATTCGGCTCATTGACAAGTACTTTGGCGAGATGCTGAGTAAGCCAGTGCCGGCTTTCGTGTCGCCGGTCGAACAACCGATTGCCGCGCCGATAACTAAGGAGGTGGTGGGGCCCCAGTCGGAGAACGTGATGCT
>JANPOR010000589.1:0-7480 GCA_031428075.1 Hymenobacter sp.
CACCCGCACCAGCTACGCCAATTTTGGCAACACGGCCAGCTACGGGTTGGAACTCTCGTTGACGCAGTCCGTGACCAAGTGGTGGAAACTCACGACGAACGGCTCTTACTACCGCAATCAAGTGGCCAGCTTTACCGGCGATGGCACCCGGGCCAACTTCACCGGCACGGCGTATCTGCTCAACACCTTCACGCCGACCAAAACGCTGGCCGTACAGCTCAGCGGCAACTACCGTGCTCCACTGGTGGTGCCCCAGGGCCGCTTGCTGGCCGTGTACGGGGTGGATGTGGCCCTGCGCCAGCGCCTGTTTCGCGACCGGGCTGCGCTGACCCTGCGCGTGAGCGACGTATTCAACACGCGCCGCCAGTACACGCAGCTAGCGGCCGACGGGCTTGCCACCGACATTCAAACCAAATACGAAACGCGCGTGGGCTACCTGGGATTCTCCTGGTTTCTGGGGACCAATAAGCCCGCCAGCACCATTGAAAACGAGCCGCAGGGCGATACGGGTGGTATGGGTGGTTAGCGCCGGAACGATGGCCAGTCGGCCTCCACCATTAACCAACGCTGCAATCTGTTACCCTTGCTACCATGCCCGTTGAATTCCTGAGTGACGAGCAGGCCGCCCGCTACGGGCGCTACCACGCCGACCCCAGCCCGGAGCAACTAGCCCGTTTCTTTTATCTCAGCCCCCAGGACATTTGCTTCCTGGCCGATTACCGCCGGTCCTACACCCAACTCGGGTGCGCCGTGCAGCTGGGTACGCTGCGGTTTCTGGGCACGTTTCTGCCCGTTCCCACGCAGGTGCTGGCCGTCTTGGTGCAAACCCTGGCCCAACAACTGCACCTGACGGTCGATACCTGGAGCGACCAGTACACCCGGCCGAACACCTTGCACGACCACCAAGCACAGATGGTGGCCTACCTGGGCTTTCACCCCTTTGACGGACGCCAGTCGTTTCGCTTGACCCGCTGGCTTTACGCCCAGGTCCTTGTCAGCACTGTGCGGCCCAGCGTGCTGTTTGATTTGGCCACCGCATACCTAGTGGGCCAGCGCTTCGTGCTGCCGGGGGCGACGGTGCTCGCCCGGCTGACTGCGCGGGTCCGCGAGCGAACCGGTCGCCACCTGTACCGCCAACTCCGCTCGCGCCCAAGCCCTGCGCAACAGGCGGCGCTGGAGGCCCTACTGACCGTGCCACCCGGCGGGCGGCTGACCTGACTGGAAGCCTTGCGCACCGCGCCCACCCGCGTATCGGCTCCCGCCTTGGTGGCGGCGCTGGGACGACTGGAGCAAGTGCGGGCCCTCGGTGTGGGGAATATATCGCTCCACGACCTGCCCGAAGCCCGCTTGGTGCGCTTGGCCCGCCACGTCCAGCTCGCTTGGGGGCAGGCGTTGGGGCGCATGGGAGAAGAACGCCGCCTGGCAACGATGCTCGTCTCCGGGCAGGCCCTCGAACGCACGGCCGCTGACGATGTGCTGGACTTGTTTGACGGGCTGATGGCCACGCTGGCCTTGCGGGGCGAGACGAAGCGCCGACGCGAGCGGCTGCGCACGCTTAAAGACCTGGACCAGGCGGCGTTGGTTTTGCAGCAGGCCGTGCGCATCCTGCTCGACGAGACGGTCCCCGAGGCCTAAATTCGGCAGCAGGTGCCCGGCTACCTAGGCGAAGCGCCACTACGGGCGGCGGACGTGGTGCAAGCGCTGGCCAGTAGCGAAGACGATCCGCTGTTTCAGGCCCTGAGCGGCAGCTACGCGACGGTGCGCCGGTTCCTGCCGGCGTTGCTGGCGGTCCCCGCCTTTGAAAGTGCACCTTCCGCCAAACCCCTGCTCGATGCCTGGTGCTTTTTACAGGCCCAGGAAGCGGGGGCAGCGGGTATTGTGGGTCGGATGGGACGCTTCGGCGTAATTAAAGCACGGCCTCGCCCCGCTCGACGTGGGCTTCGAGTACGGCCAACTCGTCTAGGAAGTCGGCTTGGGCCTGGGCATCTGCCAGGCAGGGCATGGGCGTGGTGAGCTTGTAGGTAAAGCCCAGCCGGTGCAACAAGTCCGTCAGGCCGGAGCGGGAGTACGGCACCCGATACGTGCGAAGTAGCCAGTTTTGCAGGGCTTTGCAGTCGGTGTAGAGTTGCGTGTTGACTTCCTGGCACAAGTGGGCCAACTGGGCGCTGGTCAGCAAACCCCAGTAGCCCGGCTGCTCGTGGGCCAAGTACTGGTCTACGCCTAACGTGCCAAAGGCGCGGGCATAGCGGTAAACCGTGGCCTCATCCAGGCCCAGCGTCCTGGCCACCGTGGCTGCGGGCCAGCCCGCGTCGAGCATGAGTACCACTGTGACTTTGACGTAGCCGTCGTTGTCCCGCCGTTGCTTCTGCCACTGCCGCAATTGCACCCGTTCAGGCGTTGTCAAGCTTCCGTTCATCAATCAAGTTTAGTACTTCTAGCTGACTTCTCTCGCAAACCTGTTCGCGACGGGTATGGCTGTGCCCGATTAACGGGCCAGCAACCGGTTTTTTAATGCCCGGCCCGGCCGCGCGCTTCCATTTTGGTGCTCCAGTAGTTTCCAAAGCCGTTGCCCGCTGCGACTACAATTTTCCTGAGAGTTCCCGGTAAATCCGCCTTTGTATAGGCCACCGTTTTAGCCGATGTTTAACAAATGAAACTTTGTTCATATTGAATTTGTCGCTCTTTTAAATTTCTGTGTTGTGAATCGTAAAACCTTCACCTTGTGGCCGCTACTGGGCCTGCTCGCGTTCGTCCTGTTTACTCCTTTGCGTCCCATCGTGCTCAGCGGCGTGCAGCGGGGTCTGCTGGCCACCAGCCTCTGGAAGGCCGAAGTGCCCACCATGCCTACCACCGAAATGCCGGTGGTACTCACGGGCGGCGCTACTTACTCGCAAAACCTGCCTATGGTCACGCTCGACGGTAAGGCCATCAACCTGAGCGACTTGAAAGGCAAGGTGGTGTTCGTAAACCTGTGGGCCAGTTGGTGCCCGCCCTGCCGCGCCGAAATGCCGCGCATTGAAGCCCTATACAAGAAGATTGATAAGTCGAAAGTGGCCTTCGTGATGCTCTCGCTTGATGATAATGCAGCCAAGGCCCGAAAATTCGTGTAGGGCCAGGGCTATACCTTTCCCGTGTACCTGCGCACTGCCCGCGCCGTTCGATTCCAACTCCATTCCCTCCACCGTCATCCTCGGCCCCGACGGCCAGGTGGCCGCCCGCCACGATGGCATGGCCGAGTACGACACCCCCGAATTCAAGGCCGCGCTGGAGAAGCTGGCCCGGTAAGCGGCGTCGGCAGCGTGGGAGAGTGGGTCCCCAGGATGCGAGGGGAGGGGCTGCCCCGAGGCTGAGGCAAACTGCCTACCTTGCCGCCATGTCCGATTTTCGTCTGCGTGTATTTGCCGCCGTGGCCCGGCACCTGAGCTTCACCAAGGCCGGGCAGGAGCTATTCGTGAGCCAGCCGGCCGTCACCAAGCACATTCGGGAGCTGGAAGCGCAGTACGGCCAGCGCCTGCTGGCGCGGCGCGGCAACCGCGTGACCCTCACCGAGGCCGGCCGCCTGCTGCACGCCCACGCCGAGGCCGTCGCCGCCGCCCAGCAGTTGCTCGAAGACCAGCTGCTGGGCCTGCGCGACCCCAACGAAGCCGCCGGCCGCCTGCGCCTTGGGGCCAGCACCACCCTGGCCCAGTACGTGCTGCCGGGCCTACTGCCTACCTTCCAGGCCCGCTACCCACAGGTGCAGCTCTCGTTTCTGAACGCCAACTCCGAGCGCATTGCCGATGCCCTGCTGCGGGGCGAGCTGGATATAGGCTTCGTGGAAGGCCGCACCAAGAGCCACGACCTGCACTACGAGCTGCTGCTGCCCGACGAGCTGGTGGCCGTGCGCCGCGCCACGCCCGGGGGCCCGCCCTCCGCGCCGCTGCCCTTGGCCGAGGCCCTGGCTCACCCGCTGGTGCTGCGCGAGCGGGGCTCGGGCACGCTGGAAATCCTTGAATTTGCCCTGCGGGCCCGACAAATCAAGCTCAGCGCCCTCCCCGTGGCCCTCTACCTGGACAGCACTGAAGCCATCAAGCGCTACCTGGAGGCCGCTCCGGCGGCCCTTGGTTTCGTGTCACGCCGGGCCCTGGACCACGAGCTGGCCGCCGGGCTGCTGGAAATCGTGCCCATTGAGGGCCTGCACCTGCCCCGGCAGTTTGAGGCGGTATCGGTGCAGGGACAGCCGCTGGCCCGGCCGGCGCAGCGGTTCCTGAGCTTCGTGCAGGGGCAGTTCAAGGGGGGCAAATAAAGGATGGTGATGCCGGATAACCATTCGGTATCTGCCGGTAGCACCACTTTAGCAGCCGCTTACGTACCATTGTAGTAGGATGCGGACCGGGTGGTTCGCCCGTCTTCATCCTACTTGCTTACCCTTATGGAAAGTGCCCCGCAGCCCGCCGACGAGCCGACCGCCTACGACGGCACCCCGCACTACGGCGACTTCGGCCACCCGGCCGACCCCCACGCGCCCCGCCACTACCAGGCCCCGACCAACGACGGCGTAAACGACAACCCCGACGAGTTCAGCGAATTTCGCGGCCCGCACGCCGCCCCCACCGAGCACTACTGCATGCCCGAAGCCATTGCCGACCTGAGCCAGCAGCGCGGGCACGTGGAGCAGAACCGGTACCCCGAAGCCATTGCTGCGGTCGAGGGGGGCAGCGCCGCCGAATAGCGCGCCGCCTATGCCCTTGACGACCCGCGCTACGCCGGCGGCGACGTATTCGACTTGAAAGACGAGCAAACCAGCTTGTAAGGGCCGCTCCTGCGGTGGGCGCTGGCCAGTCTGCTCCCGGAGCGGGCCGGCCAGCGGCGTTTTCGTTCATTGCTCCTTGTTTTTTCGGCCGGCTGCTTATGCTTTCTGATGTGCCTGCTGCTGCGGCAGCGCTGCGGCTGGGGGCCAGCACCACCCTGGCCCATCACGTGCTGCCCCGGCTGGTGGCCGAGTTCCAGCGCCGCTGGCCCGCCGAGGTGCTGACGACGGTGCAGCCCGCCAACTCGGCGCTGGTGGCGGCCGCCCTGACGCGGGGGGCGCTGGACTTGGGCTTTGTGGAAGGCACCGCCCGACACCCCGGCCTGCACTACGAGCAACTGCTATTCGATGAGCTGGTGGCTATGCGTGGGGCCACCCGCCGCTACCGCTGCCGCTGCCGGCCGCCCTAGCGCACCCGTTGGTGCTGCGCGAAGCCGGCTCAGGCACCCTCGACGTGCTGGAAGCGGCCCTGCAAGCGCACGGCATTGCCCTGGCCAGTCTGCCGGCCCCAACCTATTTGCGCCGATACCGAGGCCATCAAAGACCTGCTACGCGCCACGCCGGGCACGCTGGGCTTTAGGCCGAGCTGGTGAGCGGACAGCTGGAGGAAGTTCCGATTCGGGGACTGCAGCTGGCCCGTGAGTTGCTGGCGGTGTGGCGCAGCGGGGCGGCGCTGCCGGAAGCCGCCCGGCAGTTTCTGGCCTTCTGCCGGGAGCGTGCCTGAGCTTTAAATAACTTTTGGTTATGCAGGATAACATGATTGGATAATAATTGACGCAGGGTCCGCCGTATATTTGCCTCAGAAGCAAACCCCTCCCGCTCATGGCACTTCCGGTTCATCCTGCTCCTTCCCAAGCCCCCGACTCGCAACTCGCCCCGGTGCCGGAGACGGCCGCCCCCGAATTCAACGAAACCACTGGTTTCTTCCGCCACCTGCACACGCCCCGGGTGGCGTTTGGGCAGGACTTCACTCTGAAGCAGGGGGTGTTTGCATTATTCTTTGTCTTCTGCCTCACGCCCTGGGCCTCGCCGCCCATTGCCTTGGCGCTGGGCCTGCTGCTGGCCCAAACCATCGGCAACCCCTTCACCACGCAAACCAAGCAGGCCACGGCCAAGCTGCTCCAGTTCTCAGTTATCGGGCTGGGCTTCGGCATGAATGCCCACGCGGCGGTGCAGGCCGGCAAGGACGGCATCCTGTTCACGGTGGTGTCCATCTTCGGCACGCTGCTGCTGGGCCTGTTCGTGGGCCGCTGGCTGGGGCTGGGCAAGCACGTGGTGCATTTGATTTCGTGCGGCACCGCCATTTGCGGGGGCTCGGCCATCGCGGCCATCGGGCCGGTGCTGCGGGCCAAGGACGAGGAGATGTCAGTGGCCCTGGGTACGGTGTTCGTGCTCAACGCCGTGGCCCTGTTTGCCTTCCCGCCCATCGGCCACGCCCTGGCCATGACGCAGAACCAGTTTGGCCTTTGGTGCGCCATTGCCATCCACGACACCAGCTCCGTGGTAGGCGCGGCGGCAGCCTACGGCAACCAGGCCCTGGAAGTGGCCACCACCGTGAAGCTGGCCCGCGCCCTGTGGATTATCCCGATTTCCATAGCCACAGCCATGATTTTCAAGCAGAAAGGCGTCAAGGTCAAGATTCCCTACTTCATCTTCGGCTTCATCGCCGCCATGCTGGTCAACACCTTCGTGCCCGCCGCCAAGCCCCTAGGCCCGGTGATGGTGAACCTGGCCAAAATCGGCTTGACCATCACGCTGTTTTTCATCGGCGCGGGCCTGTCGGCCAAGGTGGTGCGCTCGGTGGGCATCAAGCCCTACGTGCTGGGTATCCTGCTCTGGGTGGTGATTTCGACCGGCTCGCTCTACGTGATTCTGCACGCGGTATAGCCGCCTAACCAGGGCCAAGCCGCCGAATGGTAGCGCCGGCTTTGCTCCGCTTGACTTCTTGATTGTCTGTATTCCGCACAACGAATTATTTTGCGCGCTGGCTGGCCTTTGCTGCCTGTTTTCCCTCTCTCCCCGGCTTCATGGAAACGTCCCCCGACCCCTCGCCTCGCCTGCAACCGGAGGATAAGCAGGCCTTCCTCAAAATAGCCAGTCTGCTGACCTAGGTGATTGGGCTAATGGTGCTGGTCGTCGTCGTGACGGCCTACATTGTCGTCTTCAACCCCCAAAACGCCCGACCTGCTGACCGATGCCCCAGCGACGACTACCGCCGCTGCGAGCGTGCCGGCCGCCGCCAGCGGGGCCGAAGCGGACAAAACCGATTTCTTCTAGCCCGCCCGCTTCGTGCTCGACAGCGTGAAGCCCGACCCGGAGGGCCAGCTCATCCGCTACGGCCACGAGTTGATTGCCCACACGGCCCACTACTTCGGTCCGCAAGTGGCCAACCCGACCCTGCGGCTGGCTGGCACCTGGCCTGCCAGAACTGCCACCTGCAGGCTGGCCAGAAGGCTTTTTCGGCCCCCTATGTGGGTTCTGGGGCATTTATCCCACCTACAAAGGGCGCGAGAATGCCATCAGCACCCTGGAGGACCGCATCAACGGGTGCATGACGCGCAGCCTCAACGGCCGGCCCCTGCCGCTGGATGGGAAGGAGATGAATGAGGTGGTCTAGTTAAGCTGGACACAATTGGGACGTGGTTTTAAATTGGGTTTCGAAGTGGTTGGGCGAGTGGTAGCCGAGGGCGG
>JANPOR010000590.1:0-1548 GCA_031428075.1 Hymenobacter sp.
CACGAACTTGAACCGGCGCGGGTCTTCGTGCCGGGCCACGGCCTCCACGAAGGCCGCACGCAGGGCTACGACGCGGGGCGCGTCGCGCTCGGCGGCGTAGCGGGCTTTTTTCTGCGCCGCAAATCGTGTTCGGCCAGCACCCGCCAGACCACGCCCAGGCACACGGCTTGCCCGCGCTCGGCCACGAGCAGGGCCTGCAACTCGGCCAGCGTCACGTCGGGCTGCTGCCCCACGCGGGCCACGAGCAGGGCCCGGGCCGCCGCGTCCAGGCAGCGCGCCCGGCCGCCCGTCGCCGGTTTGGGGCCCAGCCCTCCGCCCGCCCGCTGGCGCCGCAAGAGCTTGGTCACGAACGACAAGCTGACCCCGAAACGGTCGGCGACCTGCTGGCGCGTGGCCCCGGCGTGCCCGCAGGCACCCGCCACACGGGTGCGTAAATCTTCCGAGTATGCCTTCATCCCAAGCCGTACGCACAAAAACCGCTAAGGGTATATCGTTCATGAAATCGCTCTAACAATCATCGGCACGAAAGGAAAGCAAGCAGGGTAATACTAAATCCTATGACCTGCAGCCGTATTTGCAGGGTTCCCGACGGGCAGAGAAGCCAGTTGTTGGTTTGGCCTCGGCAGCGGGCCGGCGTACCTTTGCGGCGGCAATAGTGCCGTGTCTCTTTTCGCTGTTATGTCGTCCCGTCCCGTTCGCGCTGCCTTGTTGTCCGTGTACCACAAAGACCGGCTGGGGCCCCTGGTGCAGCTATTGCGCCAGCACGGCGTGACGCTGTACTCAACCGGTGGCACCCAACAATTCCTGGAAAACGAAGGGGCCACCGTCACGGCCGTGGAAGACCTGACCGGCTTCCCCGAGGTATTCGGTGGACGGGTGAAAACGCTGCATCCTAAAGTGTTTGGCGGTATCCTGCACCGCCGCCACGAGCCGGGCGACTTGGCCCAGGCCGCAGAGCACGGCATCCCGCCTATCGATCTGGTGGTGGTTGATTTGTATCCTTTTGAGGAAACCGTGGCCAGTGGCGCAGCTGAGGCCGAGGTCATCGAGAAAATCGACATCGGCGGCATCGCTCTGTTGCGCGCCGCCGCCAAAAACTACCGCGATGTGCTGGTGGTCAGCAGCCGAGACCAATACGCTGCCGTGACCGAGTTGCTGGCCGCTAAAAACGGCGCTACCGATTTGGAGGACCGCCATCACTACGCCGCCGCCGCCTTTGCTACCACTAGCCACTACGACACCGAAATTCTCAAATACATGAGCCAAGGCACGGGTTTGGAGCATACTGACAGTTCTCCCAATTCCCAAGCGCCAAGTACCCCGCTGCGTTATGGCGAAAATCCCCATCAATCTGCCGCGTTCCACGGCGACCTGGGGGCCCTTTTCGACCAACTGCACGGCAAGCAGCTGAGCTACAACAACCTGGTAGACGTGGACGCTGCTGTGGTTCTGATGGCTGAGTTTGCCGCCGGGGCCCCCGCCTGCGTCATCCTCAAGCACACCAATGCCTGCGGCGTGGCTCAGTCCGCCACCTTGCACGAGGCCTAC
>JANPOR010000591.1:0-15046 GCA_031428075.1 Hymenobacter sp.
TTCAACCCTGGCAACTCGGTGAAGGACCGCATGGCCATCCGCATGGTGGAGGACGCCGAAAAGGCCGGCCTGCTGAAGCCCGGCGGCACCATCATCGAGGGCACGAGTGGCAACACCGGCATGGGCCTGGCGCTGGCCGCCCACGCCAAGGGTTACCAGACCATCTTCGTGATGAGCGATAAGCAGAGCAAGGAAAAGCAGGACATCCTGCGCGCCGTGGGGGCCCAAGTAGTGGTGTGCCCCGTCGACGTGGCCCCCGATGACCCGCGCTCCTACTACTCGGTGGCCCGCCGCCTCAACCAGGAAACGCCCAACTCGTTCTACCCCAATCAGTACGACAACCTCTCGAATACCGCTTCCCACTACGAAACCACGGGCCCCGAAATCTGGGCCGGTACGGAGGGCAAAATCACGCACTGGGCGTCGGGCGTGGGCACCGGTGGCACCATAAGCGGCGTGAGCAAGTACCTGAAGGAACAAAACCCGGCCGTGTTCACGCTGGGCCTCGACACCTACGGCTCGGTATTCAAAAAGTACAAGGAAACCGGCATTTTTGACGAGAACGAAATCTATCCTTATAAAACCGAAGGTATTGGTGAGGACATCTTGCCGAAGAACGTGGACTTCGCCCTTATTGATCAGTTCATCAAGGTGACCGACAAAGATGCGGCCTTGATGACGCGCCGTTTAGCCAAGGAAGAAGGCCTGCTTGTGGGTTGGAGTTGCGGCTCGGCCGTATTTGGGGCCCTGGAGTACGCCCGCGAGCATTTGAAAGAAGACGACACGATGGTGGTGTTGCTGCCCGACCATGGCACCCGCTACTTAGGCAAAATTTACAACGACGACTGGATGCGGGACCAGGGCTGGCTGTAGAGGCGCTAGTGAAAATAGTAAAAATTGTGTAGCAGCGCAGACGCGTTTAATGTTGCCGGCCGGCCGGCCGGGTCGTAACTTCGTGAGGAAATAAGTATCACCCTTCTATGTCCAGCATTCTCAATCACATCGTGCTGGTGGACGATAACGAAACCACCAGTTTTCTGAATAACCGCCTGTTGGGACGGCTGGCGTTGGCTGACCAAGTCACCACCTTCAACCGCGCCGACGAAGCCTTCGCCCAGCTCTGGGGCGAGGACGGGCAGGGCGGTGCCCTGGCCCCCGACCTAGTGTTTGTGGACTTGAAAATGCCCGGCGTGTCGGGGTTCGAGTTTCTGAAGATGTACAGCCACTTGCCCCAGTCCGTGCAAGACCGCACCGTGATGGCCGTACTCACCACTTCGATGCACCAAGCTGACACCGCCCGTGTGGCTGAGTACCCCAACGTGGAGTACCTCACCAAGCCCCTAACCGAAGAAAAAATGCAAAAGCTGTTAGAAAAGCGCTTCCAGCGGGCTTAGCACAAGCGTAAGCTTTTTGTATTGAAGAAGCCGCCTAGCAATACTGCCGGGCGGCTTCTTTGCGTCGAAGCGGTTCACACCACAGCGTCGACGAACCGGAAGGCCTCGCCATCAAACAGGCCTTTGTCGCTGAGCTTGAGGCTAGGAATAACGAGTAAAGCCATGAACGAGAGCGTCATGAATGGGGCCCCCAGCGGCGAGCCCAGGCGCTTGGCCAGTGCGTCGAGGGCGGCGTAAGCCGCTGCCACAGCGGGGCCCGGCTGGTCCGACATAAGGCCGGCTACGGGCAACGGCAACAGCAGTTCTTCGCCGCCGGGGCCCACCGCTGCCAAGCCGCCCCGGGCTCCGATGACTAGATTAATGGCCCGCGCCAGGCTCTCATCGTCGCAGCCTACGGCCGTGATGTTGTGCGAGTCGTGGCCCACGCTGCTGGCCAGGGCCCCGGCCGTCAGCCCAAACCCTTTGATGAAGGCCACGGCCGGCGGTACGTGCGCCCGGTAGCGGTTGACGACGGTCAGCTTAAGCAAGTCGCGGGCCGGCTCGGCCACCACCGCACCTGCCTCGACGCGGCCTGGCACGTCGAGACGGGCGGTGATGAGTTGGCCATCGAAGCATTTGATGACACGTAGGGTAGGGGCGATGGGGGCGATGGGCGCAGCTACTAGAAAATCGGCCGCCCGCACGGGCTGGGCGTGGAAGTTATTGGCGGGGGCCACCGGCGCGGTGGGCAGCCGCGACTGGCCGTTTTCGGCCACCAGCTGGCCGTCGAGGTAGGTTTGCCGAACCCGGAAATCGGTGAGGTCGTCGACCACGATGAAATCGGCCGGGTCGCCCACGTGCAGCAGGCCCACCGGCAATTGGTAGTGCCGCACGGGATTTATGCAGGCCATTTGCAACACGTCGAACACATTGTGGCCCAAGGCTACGGCCCGGCGCACCAGCTGGTTGATGTGGCCCAGTACGAGGGTGTCGGGATGCTTATCGTCGGAGCAAAACATTAAATTTGGGTAATGTTCCGGCAGCAGCTCGATGAGGGCGTCAAAATTGCGGGCGGCGGAACCTTCCCGAATCAAGATTTTCATGCCCGTGGCCAGCTTATCGCGGGCCTCATCGGCGGTGAAGCACTCGTGGTCGGTAGCGATGCCGGCACTGGCGTAACGGGCAGCGTTGGCTCCGCGCAGGCCGGGTGCGTGGCCATCGACGGTCCGGCCGGCGGCGTGGGCCAGGGCAATTTTTTTCATCACGTCCGCGTCGCGGCGCAACACGCCGGGCCAGTTCATCACCTCGGCCAAATAGCCAATTTTGGGATTATTAAATAGTTTGGCGATATCGGCTGCTGTGATTTCGGCCCCGGCCGTTTCGAACGGTGTGGCCGGCACGCAGCTGGGGGCCCCAAAACAGAATTTGAAGGGCGACGCGGCCGCGTTGTCAAGCATGTACTCCACACCAGCCATGCCCAGCACGTTGCCGATTTCGTGGGGGTCCGAGACCGTGGCCACCGTGCCGTGGGTCACCGCCAGCCGGGCAAACTCGGTGGGTACCAGCAACGAGCTTTCGATGTGGACGTGCGCATCTACGAAGCCGGGCAGGGCGAAAGGCAGGGCCGCGTCGGGCTCCAGGGCCCCCGTGGGCTCAATGGCAGCGACGCGCCCGCCGGATACCCGGACGGTGGCGGGACGCACGGTGCGGGCAAATACGTCGACAACGTTGGCAAGCAAAGAAAAATCCGTGGACATGGGCGGGAACGGACGAGTCGGGGAATGGGGTTGAGGCCGGCAAAGAACCTTATATTTGACCTATAAAACCCTTTCGCTAGTGAAAAAGATTGTGTCTGCGCTGCTCCTCGTGCCGTTTCTGCTGGCCGGCAGCGGCTGCGCCCGCCACGGCTCGCTGCAACAAAAAACCCGCTGGTACAAGCACCATAAGTCGAGTCACTTACCTTGTCCCTGCGAGGGCCACTAGCTGCGAACAGCGACGCGCACTTTTTACTAAATGCCCAACTTAACCCCGCTCAGCCCCGTCTCTGCCCTCGAAGCCGCCGCCGAGCAAGTGCGCCAGCAGCTCGGCCTGGCCGCTTTCGACGCCGAAGGCGTGGCCCGACTCGACCACTTCATCACGGCGCAGCGCGGGGAGGTGGCGGCCGGCCAACGGGCGGGCGTCGCCCAGGCGTTTGGCTGCTTCTTGGGCGAGTGCTTGGTGCGGGTGTACGGCGGCGAATGGGCGGCCGGGCCCGACGGCAGCACGGGCGTAGGGCTGGCGGAACGACTTTTTTTTAATCCGTTTTATTTGGTTAGTCAGCAGTTGGATAGGGGCGATGCAGCCTCCGTGGCAGCGTTCTTCGCGTCGGTACCGAGCCGGCTCGTGGCCCCGGCGGCGGTGCGTAAGCACTGGATTTCGTAATCTTGCGGGGCCAATGGCCGCCCGCTTTTTTATGAAACAGCTCGTCATCGCCATTGATGGTTATTCTTCGTGCGGCAAAAGCACCACCGCCAAAGCGGTGGCCCACCTGCTGCACTACGCCTACGTCGACACCGGGGCCATGTACCGAGGCGTGACGCTCTACATGCTGGAGCACGGCATTGCTCTTGACGACATGTCCGCCGTGGAGCAGGCCCTCAAGATGTTAAGTGTCAGCTTTCGACGCAACCGCCAAACCGGCCGCAATGAGCTGTTCTTGGACGGAGTGAACCGGGAAGATGACATCCGCCAGATGATAATCTCCAATTCCGTGAGCGAGGTATCGGTCATTCCGCAGGTGCGCCACGCCATGGTGGCCCAGCAGCAGCGCATGGGCCACCGGCGCGGCGTGGTGATGGACGGCCGAGACATTGGCACCACCGTGTTTCCCGACGCGGAGGTGAAAATTTTTATGACTGCCGACATGGAGCTGCGCGCCCGCCGCCGCCAGATGGAACTGGCCGAAAAAGACAAGCACGTGCCGTTGGTCGAAATCATCGAGAACCTGCGCAAGCGCGACCACATCGATTCGACCCGCGCCGAAAGCCCTCTGCGCCGCGCCGCCGACGCCGTGCTGCTTGATACCACCTACATCACCATCGGCGAGCAGGTTGATTTCGTGCTCGACCGAGTGTCGGCGGCGCTGTTCGCGGCCGGCGGAGCTTAAATCGCGGGACCGGCCCGTCGTATTTTTGCGATGGCGAAACTCCTCCCGCCGCATGGTGTGTTAGTGTAGTGTATGCAAGTCTCGATCGATAAAAATTCTGGTTATTGCTTTGGCGTCGAGTTTGCCATTCAGATGGCAGAAGACGAGTTGGCCCAAGGCCAGCAACTCTATTGCCTCGGCGACATCGTTCACAACCGCATGGAAGTGGAGCGCCTGCACCAGAAGGGCTTGCGCGTCATCGACCGCGAGCAGCTGGCCGCGCTGCACGACTGCAAGGTGCTTATCCGGGCCCACGGCGAGCCGCCCGAAACCTATGCGCTGGCCCTGCGCAACAACCTGGAGCTGATCGACGCCTCGTGCCCGGTGGTGCTGAAGCTGCAAAACCGCGTCAAGCACGCCTTCGACCTGAGCCAGCGCCAGGACGGCCAGATTGTGATTTACGGACAGCCCGGCCACGCCGAGGTGGCCGGCCTCGCGGGCCAGACCGGCGACCGGGCCATCATCGTGATGACGGAAGCTGACCTCGACCAAGTTGATTTTTCGCGGCCCGTCACGCTCTTCAGCCAAACCACTAAAAGCACGGCCGGCTTCTACAAGATGAAGGCCCTGATGGAAGCGCGCATCCAAGCCGCCCGGGGAGCTTTGGACAGCTTCGACGCCAACGACAGTATTTGCCGGCAGGTGAGCAACCGCGAGCCGCAGTTGGCCAATTTTGCTGCCCAGCACGACGTGGTGCTGTTCGTGAGCGGGCGTAAAAGCTCGAATGGTATCGCCTTGTTCTCGGTGGTGAACGGGGTGAACCCACGGAGCTACTTCATTGAGAGCGAAAGCGAACTGCAGGACGAGTGGTTTTTGGGTGCGGCCTCGGTGGGTATTTGCGGGGCCACTAGTACACCCCTGTGGCTGATGCGCCAAGTGGCCGAAGGCGTGGAAGCTATGGGGGTGGCGGTCTAGTAGCCGACTAGCTGCTGGCGCTGTAGCCGATCCGCCGGTCCCGAACCCGGCGGTATCTCGCACTCCACGCAAAATCACGAGCGGTGGCCGCGCGAGCAGTAAAGCCTGCTGTGGTAGGCTGCGCGTACTGGCTAAGTCCGCCCTATCTTAGCCACCATGAAAAGCCGCCCTCCCAAGCGCCTGCTCGGCCGGCGCGAACTAGTCGACTTTCCGGCCTTTATCCTGCAAGGCGTGGAGGCCAAGGTCGACACCGGGGCCTACACCAGCGCGTTGCATTGCACCGATATCCGGTTGGAAGCCGGCCCCGATGGCCGGTCCGTGCTGCATGGCCGGCTGCTCGATCCCGACCATCCCGGCTTCGACGGCCAGGACCTATCATTCGCCGATTTTGGGCTGCGCGATATCCGCTCGTCCAACGGCGAGGTACAGGAGCGTTACGTCATCGGGGCCGTTGTGCGACTGTACGGCCAAGAGTTTTGGGCAGAGTTCTCGCTCTCCGACCGCTCCGACATGAAATACCCTGTGCTGCTGGGCCGCAGCCTGTTGCGGCAGGGTCGTTTTGTGGTCGACGTGGCCCGCCGCAATCTTTCGCACAAGGCCGTGGTGCAGGCCGCTGCCCGTCGCGCCGCCCGCCAAGCCAAGTAGGGCGTATTTTGCGGCCGTTTCGGGGCGAGCATGAAGGCAACCAAAGGAGCCGCTCGCCGTTTGTTGCTGCCCATCCTTTCCTTGCGTTTATGAAACTGGCTATCCTCTCGCGGGAACCCAAATCCTACTCCACTCAGCGCTTGGTGGCCGCCGCCTTCGCGCGCGGGCACGAGGCCGTAGTGGTCGACCACCTGCAGTGCAATCTGGTGCTGGAAAAAGGCCGGCCGGGTATCCTGTACCATGGGCAGCCGCTGGAGCATTTCGACGCCATTGTACCGCGCATCGGGGCCTCAGTTACGTTCTACGGCACGGCGGTGGTGCGGCAGTTTGAGATGATGAAGGTGCGCACGGCCGTTGAAAGCCAAGCCATCGTGCGCTCGCGCGACAAGCTCCGCTCGATGCAAATCCTGAGTCGGGCCGGTTTGGGAATGCCCAAAACGGCCTTCACCAACTTTTCGCAGGACGTGCCCGCCATGATTGAGCAGGTAGGAGGGGCCCCGGTGATCATCAAGCTGTTGGAAGGAACGCAGGGTTTGGGCGTGGTACTGGCGGAAAGCGTTAAGGCCGCGCAGTCGGTCATTGAGGCGTTCCACAACCTCAAAGCCCGCATTATCGTGCAGGAGTTTATCGCCGAAAGCAAAGGGGCCGATTTGCGGGCCTTTGTGGTGGACGGCGAAGTGGTGGGGGCCATGAAGCGCCAGGGCAAGGAAGGCGAGTTTCGCTCGAATCTGCACCGTGGCGGCCTGGGCATTCTCGTGAAGCTGAGCCGGGTCGAAAAAGCCGCGGCCTTGCTGGCCACCAAGGCCCTGGGTCTGGGCGTGGCGGGCGTCGACATGCTGCAAAGCAAGCGCGGGCCCCTGGTGCTCGAAGTGAATTCCTCGCCCGGCTTGGAGGGCATCGAAAAAGCTACCCAGCTTGACATCGCTGGCCGCATTATCGACTACACCGCCGCGCTGGTGGGCAAAAAGCGCGGCAAGGCTAAAGAGAAAAAAGCCGTCGACGCCTGCTCCGACGCGCCCGCTGCGTAGGGCCCCGGCCGCTACCTTTACCCAATGCTCCCGCTCGACCCGATTTATCTCAATAGCCTCACCATTTTGCCCGGCGAGCGGGTGCTCACGCGGCTCGTGGTGTCGCGCCTACCCTCGGGTACCCTCATCGACGTGCCGGTGCACGTGCTGCGGGGCCCTGCGCCCGGCCCCGTGCTGCTGTTGATGGCTGGCATGCACGGCGACGAGGTGAACGGCATCGAAACCATCCGGCGTATGCTGCGGCGCGACCTGCTCCACCCCGAGCGCGGCACCGTGGTGGCCATCCCTATCCTCAACATTTACGGGTTTCTGAATTTTAGCCGCGAGGTGCCCGACGGCAAGGACGTGAACCGGGCGTTTCCGGGCTCGCCGCGCGGGTCGCTGGCGAGCCGGGTTGCCCACCGCTTCATGCGCGAAATCATGCCCTTACTCGACTATGGCATCGATTTCCATACCGGAGGGGCTGCGCGGGCCAACTATCCGCAGGTGCGCTGCGAGCTGGGCACTGACCCCGAAACCGACGCGCTGGCCGCCGCCTTCGGGGCCCCGTTCACGCTGCACGCGGGCCTGCGGCCGGGCTCCGTGCGCGAGGCCGCCCAGCGTTTGGGCAAGCGCCTACTCGTGTTCGAAACCGGCGAGAGCCTGCGCCTTGACGAGCCCGGTATTGAAATGGCCGTGGCGGGCACGCTGCGGGTGCTGCACCACCTGGGTATGGCTCCGGCGGGCCCGGAACCCGAGCAGCCGACCATTGTATGCCGCCGCCACACTTGGGTACGGGCCCGGTTCGCGGGCTTGTTTCGGGCCCACGTGCAAAACGGCGTGTTCCTGAAAAAAGGTCAAGTGTACGGGTCGGTGGCCGACCCCTACGGCGAACGGGCCGTGCGGCTCGAATCGCCGATGAGCGGCTACGTGGTGGGCGTCAATCATATGCCGGTCGTGAACCAAGGCGATGCACTGCTGCATCTTGCTCTGCCGGACTGAGGGGCCCAGCCGTACTTTTGTCTATCGTTTCACTTTGCGCTTCAATGAAAAATACGTCCCAAATAGTGTTCAATGCCGTGCTGCTGGTGGCCGTAGCGGTCCTATACTTGCTGCACTTCCGCCATCCTCAACCCGCTGCCCCTGCACAGGCGGTCGCTGCTACCCAGGCCCCGAAGGCTCCCGCTGATACGGCCTCCGCTGATACGGCCCCTGCTGATACGGCCATCGCGGCCGTAGCCAACGCACCCGTGATGCTGCCCATGGTGCCTGCTGCTGAAGCGGCTGCCAACGCCGACAAAATTGCCTACATCGAGTCGTCGAAGCTGCTCGACGGCTACCAGGGCATGAAAGATGCCCGCCGCGCTTTTGAGGCCAAGGCCAAGGGTTGGGAGCGCCAGAACCAGGGCCTCGTTGCCAGCTTCCGCACGGCCGTGGAGGCCTATCAAAAGCAGGCCCCCAGCCTCACACCCGAGCAGCGTGCGGCCACCGAACAAAAGCTGCAGACCCAGCAGCAGCAGGCCGGCCAGCAACAGCAAAAGCTCCAGGCGCAGGCCCAGCAAGAAGAAGCCAAGCTCTCGCAAACCGTGCTCGGGGCCGTCAACAAAAAAGTGGAAGCCTATGGTAAAGCCCACGGCTACAAGCTCATCCTCATCGCCGCGCCCAGCGGTACCATCGCCTACGGCCGCAAAGACCTCGACCTGACGGTGCCTGTGCTTGCCTATCTCAACCAGACATACAAGAAGTAAAACGGCCCCCAATTGCCCAAAAAAGGGAGTGCTCCGGCCAGGAGCACTCCCTTTTTTGGTTTCTGCGTTAAACTACAAAGCCAGTAATAAACCAACGGTCAGCAGTGCCGTCTTACCGGAGACTGTCGACGTTTCGGCTTCGGTTCTGACGAAGTTTAATTAATCTCCGTTCAATTTTAATGCGCTCTGGCGCATCAATGATTATGCGTAGAAAACCCGTTTTATGTGCCATAGGGCTATGCCTGCTGTTGCTGAGCAGCCATGTGACTTCTGCCCAGGTGTCCGCCCGGGTAATCATCGGTGGCGGCGGCTATTATCCGCCGCGACCTTACCACGGGACCCGCTATTATCCCGGGCCGGCCGTGGTGTTGGCAACACCGGTGTACATCGCGCCGCCGCCCGTGGTGGTTTACCGGGCCCCGTATTACGCGCGGCCCTACTATGCCCGGCCCCGTTACTATGGCTACCGGGGACGACGCTGGTAGTACGGCTTTAACGAATTTTATGGTTGGAAAAAGCGCTGATCGTAACAAATGGGGCCCTTTCATGGATCATTCATGGGTTTGGGATTGAACGTGTTACGCGCCGGCGAGGCCGTGTACCTGCACGCCAGTAGCGTCGCGACTAGCAGCTTGCAGCATAGCGGCGGCTACGGTGGCGGCGGCTATCGGTCGGTACTGGGCCCGACCGCCGCGCAGCAGGGGCCCCACCAAGGCCAGCGCTGCGGCCCCTAGCCGCTCGCCCAAGCGCGGCCGGGCCCGCTCGCCGAGCAGCAGTGACGGCCGAAAAATGTGCAGCGCCCGGAATGGCAACGCCCTCACGGCGGCTTCCATTTCGCCTTTCACCCGGCTGTAGTACACGCGGCTGTGGGCATCGGCCCCGAGGCTCGACACCACCAAAAATTGCTCGGCAAAATTGCTGGCCGCCAGGGCCCCCAGTGCCGCTACGTACGAGAAATCTACTTTATAAAAAGCTTCTTTTGAGCCCGCTTGTTGGCGCGTGGTGCCGAGGCAGCAGAACACGTCGTCGGCAATGAGTTGCGGGCGCACAGCCTCCAGCTGGTCCAATTCCGTAACGATTTGCTTCAGCTTGGGGTGGGCCAGGACCACCGGCCGCCGCCCTACTACTACCACTTTGGCGTAGCGGGCATCGGCCAGCAACAGCGGCAGCAGCGCCGAGCCAATAAGCCCAGTGGCACCGGCAAGGAGGGCAGTTTTGGGCATGAGAAGCGGTTTTAACTCCGCCATAACTATTGCTGACTTATCGTGAAAGTTGTGACTAAGAATTGGCAGCCCATCGATTTGCGAAATCTTGACTCTTATGGCTGAATCGAGCGATTCGGCAGGTTTTGCTACCCGGCAGTAGTGTTTACCATGCTCTTTCCAGTCATAAACAAACAACCCATATTCAGCATAGTCGTGCTAAACCTTTAAACTACCTCGGTGAGGAAGGGGTATTTCACCAGCTAGTACAGTATGCACTCCGTGCTGCGTGAGTGCGTTTTCGGGAATGAAGCCGCAGCCTGCGAAACAAAAGATTTCGATGTTGCCAGCAGAATCAACGGTAAACTAGTCAAATTCTATTCCCCAGAAGTTATCCACTGACGCTCCATTCCGCATTGGATTTCACGTTACTTGAGCACTGTTGCTTCCGGCTCCAATAAAACCAGGCCTTGGCGGAATAAGGCCCCCAGGGCTTTTTTAAATACTTTTTTGCTCATTCCTACGCGCCGGTACACGTCGTCGGTCTCGCTTTTGTCGCCGATGGGCAGCCGCCCGCCCGGGGCCGCGCGCAAGGCTAAAAGCAGCGTGGCGGTGGCGGCTTCCACCTCGTCGTAGCCCTCGCGCTGCAAGCGCACATCGAGCTTGCCGTCGGGGCGAACCTGGCGCAGAAACCCCGGCAGCGTTTCGCCCAGCCGAAGGGGCCGGAACACTTCGTTGCGGAACAGCAGGCCTTGGTGGGTGCCGTTCACGATGACGGGGTAGCCCAGGTCGGTTTCGTCGGCCACCATGAGGCGCACCGCGTCGCCGGGCTGGCCATTAAAGGGTTCGTCGGACAGAAATTTCTTCCACTTGGCCGAGGCTACCAGCCGGTCGCTTTCTTCGTCGAGGTACACGTACACCAGCACCCGCTCGCCCAGGCGCAGGTCGCGGCGCTGGTTGGGAAAGGGGAGGAGTAGGTCTTTTTCCAGGCCCCAGTCGAGGAAAGTGCCGGCGGGGCCGTGGTCGCGCACGGCAAGGGCGGCGAACGAGTTGACCAACGCCAGGGGCCGCAGCGTGGTGGCGATGAGGCGGTCTTCCGAGTCGCGGTATACGAACACGCGCAGCACTTCGCCCACGCGGGTGCCATCGGCCACGTACTTATTGGGCAGCAGCAAGTCGCCGTCGTCGGAGGTGAGGTAGAGGCCGACGCTGGTTTCGCGGGCCACTTCTAGGTCGTTGTAATCGCCGAGGTTCATGGGCGGTAAGCGAAGGGTGAAGGAACGGGGCAAGCCCGGGGCACAAAGCTACGGCCGGCGCAAGTGCAATTTTCCGAGACAAAACTGTATTGTAAAAAATATAATTTTACGGTAGCAATAATTTGATTAAGACTCTGTAGATTTGACAAAATGGTATTTAAAGGTTTTAAAGTAATTCACCACAAAATGCTATTATCATGAAAAAATTTACTCAGTCTCTGCTTTTGATGACGGGTTTGCTGCTGGGCGCCGGGCGCTTGCAGGCCCAGGTGGCAATGGCCGGCGGCGCCCACGCCGGCGGCGGCGGCGGACTGGCCCCGGCGGTAGTTGTTTCGCCCGATTCCATCTACATTAACACCGACAGCCGTCCGGCTTTCGCGGGCGGCGATGCCGCCCTGGGGGCCTATCTGCGCAAGAACATCCGCTACCCCGAGGCAGCGTTGCAGCAGCAAGTGTCGGGCCGGGTGTACGTGTCTTTCGTTTTGAACCGCGAGGGTCACGTCACCGACGCCCACGTGGTGCGGGGCCCCGGCCATGGCCTCAACGAAGAGGCCTTGCGCCTGGTGTGGCTGATGCCCAACTGGATGCCTGCCCTGCAACAAGGCCAACCCGTGCGCGTGGCCTGCACTATTCCCATCAATTTCGATTCGCAACGGTGAGGAGCTAGGAATTTTCCAGTCTAAATAGGAGTCCATCTCTCTCGGTTCGCAGGGGGGGCCAACCTTCCGCTAGCGAAAGCTTGGCGGAAGGTTGGGGCCTTCTTGTTTTCGGGACGGGCCCCGCATCGTGCTGCCGCAGCTGCACCAAAACTCCAACGGCGCGGGCATATCAATAGTACCGATGCAGGGCCTGGATGTGAATAGCTATTCCTATGAGGGCCTGCTGCTGGCCAAGTAGTTGTAGCCAGTTAAAGCGCTCGGTGCTAGAGCTCAACCACCCGTTTTTTTGGATTTGATGGGCGTGCTTCCCCAAGCCTGGCTTCTACTGGTATACCGTCACGCCGGGGGCCCCGATGCCGAAGTCGGTGAAAGTGAGGGTTTCGCGGGCAGTTTCGAACAAGTACAGGCCGTTGGCTGACACGAGGCCGCGCGGGTAGTAGCCCAGCAAAATCTGGAACGTGCGCAGGGCTGTGAACTCATTACGCAGGCGCAGGCCCAGGCCGAAGCCCGTGTACGGGACGCCGCCGAAAGGCGTGCCGCCGCCGGGGTGCTCGCCCACCCAGGCCGCGTCGGCGAAGACAACGCCGGCCAACCGAAAACCTAGCAGCGAGAGGGGCGTGAATACGGTGCTTTCGTAGTTGAAAGCGAAGCGGCTGGTGGCCCGGACGGGCACCGACGGCGAAAAGCCCCGGATGCCCCGCTCGTCGGAAATGCCTTGCAGCAACTCGCCCGGCCGCCGGTTGAAGCCCGTCGTGGTGGTGATGCCCAAAAAGTGTCGGTACTGGTAGTTGCCCAAGTGGTAAAGATGGGTAAAATACGAAGTTTGAACATTGAGCAGGCCCTGCTCCCAGACGTTGTGGTCGGCTAATCGCTGGAACGAACCAAACTCTAAGTTGCCGAACAAGTAGCCGTGGCGGGGGCTGAAAACGGCTGCTGCCAAGCGCACGTCGAAGTAGCGCCGCGGCACCACGTGGTTGGCGTCGAGGCCGGCCGTGAAGCTGAGCAGTGTGCCGGTGGGCACGTCCTCCGTACGGCCGAAGCCGAACAGGTAGTGGTCCTTATAATAGCGCCGCACCGAGTAACCCAGCGTGCCCAAAATGAGGCTGGTGTTGCGGTAGTCGGGGCTGGGGCTGGCCGTGTAGTTGGTGCGGGTGAAGCGCGTGGCGACGATGAGGCGGCCCGGGTTTTCGTAGCCCAAGTCGTATGAGCGCAGGCGCAGGGCGCGGCCCACCCACAAATCTTGCCGGGAGTAGCGCATGGGCAGGAACACGGGCTCTTCGCCGGGTTGGGGCAAGGTGAGCGTAATCAGTTGGTTGTACACGTCGACGGACAGGGCCCCGGCGTAACGCGTGTTCACCGAGTAGAAATCGCGCTGCAACGACACGCCGCCGTGCTCGTCGCGGTACTCGTTGTTATAGCGGGCCTGGGCCAGCAGAAAATTCCGGAACGGCACCGTGTAGTCGCCGCTGTAGCGCCAGCGCTGAGGCAGGTTGCGCCCGTACACATACGTGTTGCTGACGTGGTGGCCCAAGCCCAGAAAATTCTGGTCGCCCACGTCGACGCGGCCCGACTTAGCTCCCCCCGGCTCGTAGTTACCCGTGATGCTGAACACGTCGGTGGTCAGCACTTCGATGTCGATGCTGTCGGCGGTGGCGGTGCGCTCGTTCACCAGCACGCGGGCGTCGAGGATTTCGTCGGTTTGGCGCAGCAGGCGCTCCGACTCGGCCAGGGCCTGCGGGGCCAGCCGCTGGCCGGGCCGGAACAGTAGTACCTGCCGGATGCGCGAGGGCGACGTGCGCACGTGCAGGAAATTGCCCGATCGGTCGAGTAGCGTGCGCGGCTGCCGCGTCGAGTCGGTGAGGCTATAGCCAAAAGCGTCGTACGGGCGGATGGTGACGTGGCGCACGATTTTGAAGGTGTGCCGGTCGAACTGCCGGTCGAGCAGCGCGGCGTCGAGGCCGGCGTTCTCTTCCTGTGGCCGGGTGAGGCGCAGCAGGGCCGCGGCTGCTCGCCCGGCCACGGTTTTGCGCCGGGTGTAGGCTTGCAGGCGTAAGCGTAGGCGCTGCTCGTCGAAGCTACGCCGCAGCGAGTCGTTTTGGTTTGCGCGCAGGGCTATGTCGGTGTGCAGCGAGTCGGGCGGCACCGCCGAGCGCGGGTCGAACGTCTGCGCCCGCGCCGCGCCGCCCAGCCCTAGCAACAGAAATAAAACGAGGAAGCGCAGCAGCATAGGGGGCCGATTGGTGGCCAAGGCAAGTTACAAAGATGGCGGAGCTTGCAGAGGAGATTGGCGTCGCGAGCGAGGTGAGGAATCTGGACCCAGGGCCCCAGATTCCTCGCTGCGCTCAGGATGACACTTTCTAGATTGGGTACTAAGAAACCTTTTCTAATAAAATTAGCTTAATAAGTATTGCCTATTAGCAGGAAATTTATTATCTTTAGCACCGAAAAGCAGCCTTTCCCGATGAACGAGCGAATTCAGGAAAAACTAAGCATATTAGCCGATGCTGCCAAGTATGACGCTTCGTGCAGCAGCAGCGGCGGCAAGCGCAAAAACGAAGGTAAAGGCCTCGGCAACACCGAAGGCATGGGAATCTGCCACAGCTACACAGAAGACGGCCGTTGCGTAAGCTTGCTCAAGATTTTGCTCACCAACCACTGCATTTTCGACTGCGCTTACTGCGTGTCGCGCCGCTCGAACGACGTGAAGCGCGCCGCCTTCACCGTCGACGAAGTGGTGGACCTGACCATCAACTTCTACCGCCGGAATTACATCGAAGGGCTGTTCCTTAGTTCCGGCATCTTCAGCAGCCCCGACTACACGATGGAGCGGCTGGTGCGCATCGTGAAAAAGCTGCGCACCGAGCATAAGTTCAACGGCTACATCCACGTCAAGACCATTCCGGGGGCCTCCGAAGAACTCATTCAGGAAGCCGGCTTGTACGCTGACCGCCTAAGCGTGAACATCGAGCTGCCTTCGGAGCTCGCCCTGACAACGCTGGCACCGGAGAAAAATTACGCCGAAATCCTGACGCCGATGGCCCAGATTCGGGACGGCAT
>JANPOR010000592.1:0-4944 GCA_031428075.1 Hymenobacter sp.
CCCCACCAGCGTGGGCAGCACCAGCGTAAAAAACCACACGCCAAAGCCCGCCAGTAACCCCCACGTGGCCCCGCGCCGGGTGCCGCCCTTCCAGTAGAGGCCGCCCAGCACGGCGGGCACGAACTGCGCCACGGCGGCAAATGACACCAAGCCGGTATTGACTAGCGGCAGCTGACGGCCCACTTCGGCGTAGTAGGCGTAGGCCAGCAGTAGCACCAGCACCACGGCCAAGCGGCGGCTTGCGAGGGCGATGCGGCCCAGGTAGGCAAACCAGTGCGCGGGGGCCCCTGGCCGGGCCGCCGGCATGCGGACCAGCAGCGGCATCAGCAGGTGGTTGCTCATCATCACGCTCAGGGCAATGGTTTCGACGATGATCATACCGCTGGCCGCCGATAGGCCCCCCAGGTAGGTGAGCAGCGCCAGCCACGGGCGGCCTGCGGCCAACGGTAGGGCCAGCACAAAGGTGTCGGCGTCGAGGCCGCGGCCGCCCAGGCGTAAGGCGCCGCCGAAGGCCACCGGCAGCACGAACAGGTTGATGACGATGAGGTAAAGCGGAAACAGCCACATGGCCTTGCGCAGGTGGTCTTCGTTCACGTTTTCGACCACGGCCACCTGGAACTGCCGGGGCAAGAGCAGCACCGCCGACATCCCCAGCACGAGCAGCGTGAACCATTCGGCCCCGCTGATGCCGGCCCCCCGCAGCGTGAACAGCTGCCGCAAAGCCGGCACCGCGGCGGCCTGGTCGAACACGTCGGCAAAACCGTGGAACAGCCCGAATGTGACGAAGCCGCCCATAAGGAGAAAGGCCAGCAGCTTCACCAAGCTTTCCACCGCCACGGCCAGCACGATGCCCTCGTGGCGCTCCGTGGTTTCGACCGAGCGCACCCCAAACAGGATAGTGAATACCGCCAGCGCCCCGGTGGTGTAAAGGGCCGTGGTGGCCGCCGCCCCGGCCCCGGTTAACACCACAAAAGAAGCGGCAATGGCCTTGATTTGCAGCGCGATATAGGGCACTATCCCCAGTACGCACACCACCGTAACGAGGGCTCCCAGCGCTGCGCTCTTGCCGTAGCGGGCCGAAATAAAATCGGCAATGGACGTGAGCCGCTGCTGCCGGCACACCCGGATAATTTTGCGCAGCACCAACCACCACACCGGGGCCAGCAGCGTGGGGCCCAGATAAATGGCTACGAAGCCCAACCCTTGGTGTGCCGCCCGCCCCACCGAGCCGTAGTACGTCCAAGCCGTGCAGTACACGGCCATACTCAGGGCATACACGTAGGGGTTGGCCACAAGGCTTTTGCGCGCCGCCGAGCGCCGCTCCGCCGCGTAGGCCACCCCGAACAGCAGAGCCAGGTAGCCAAAAGAAAAGCCGATCACGAGCAGCTTGGACACGGGGTTTAATTACAAATTCAGAAGTGTAAATTGGGGCTACCCGGCCAGGGTATTCTAAAATTTAAGTACCAGTTTTAATTAACATTTAATTACCAAATGTCAACTTATTTTCAATAAATAATCTGAACTAAAATCGGCGTAAAACTGCCGTATACTAATAGGTATGCGTATTTTCTTTCGATTTATCAATTAACAATTCGGCGTTTATAGTTCACTTCTGCGCACCAACCAGCCCGTCAGCACGACTACCGAAATCCACGTCAGCAGCACGTAGAGGTAAAGCGCGGGCACACCGCCCACGCGTCCGTCGCGGTCGAATACGGCCAGTAGCGGAAAATTTAGCAGCACACCAAACAACACGGCCAGGAACAGCAAGCGCTGGCCGCGTCGCTGCTCGGCGGGCTTGCCGGAGGATGGAAGGGACATGGCGGTAAAAAAAGGGAATACAGGCACCTTCTCGGTAAGCAAAAGTCCGCCGGGCGGGGGCCCGGCGGACTTTTAACGTCTCATACCCGGCGGGTTGGTATTAGCTATCCATCAGTTTCACGTTGCGCTTGTCTTTCATCAAGACCATGCCCACAATGAAGCAGATGAGGGCGATGGTTACCGGGTACACCAGACCGAGCAGGCTGCTGTGCTCTTTGGCGAAGGTACCGGCCGGCTGCGTGGCGGCCCACACCCCGATCCAGGTGGCAATGAGCGGCACGAAGCCCCCGAACACGCCGTTGCCGATGTGGTAGGGCACCGAGAGCGAGGTGTAGCGCACGTTGGTCGGGAACAACTCGACGAGGTAGGCGGCGATGGGGCCGTACACCATCGTCACGAACAGCACGAGCAAGAAGGTGAGCACAGTCATCATGAACACGTTGGGGGCCAAGGCCTTCATCACAGCGGGCACCGCCTTGCCAGCGGCGTCTACCGTGGCGGGGGTAATTTCGGTGAGGGGCCCGGCGTAGGCCTTGATGCCGTAGAAGAGCGGAATCGTGAACAGGGCCCCGCAAATCATGCCCGTCATGATGATGCGCTTGCGGCCGATGCGGTCGGAGAGCGCGCCGAAATAGATGAACAGCGGCGTAGCCAGCAGCATGGCCACGACCAGCACGGTGCTCGAATCCACGATGTCGAGCTTGAGCACGGTGTTCATGAACGAGTAGGCTTGGAACTGGCTGGTGTAAAAGATCACGCCCTGGCCCATCGTCACGCCGAAGAGCGCAATAAGCACCAGTCGGCGATTGATGGGGTTCACAAACGAGTCGCGCAGCGGGTTTTTGCTGGTGACGCCCTTGGCCTTGGCCTGGGCAAACAGCGGCGACTCGTGCAGCTTGCGGCGGATGTAATACGAGGCAATCACCAGAACGCCCGACAGCAAGAACGGAATGCGCCAGCCCCAGTCCTTGAATGCGGCCTCGCCCAAAGTTTTGCGGGTGACGACGATCACCAAAATACTAAGGATGAGGCCCCCGGTGGCCGTGATCTGAATGAAGCTGGTGTAGTAGCCGCGCTTGGTGTCGGGGGCGTACTCGGCCACGTAGGTGGCGGCCCCGCCGTACTCGCCGCCCAGCGCTAGGCCCTGGAAGATACGCAGTACCAGCACGATGGCCGGGGCCAACCAGCCAATTTTGTCGTAGCTCGGCACCAGGCCTGTCAAGAACGTGGCCCCACCCATGATGAGCAGCGTCACCAGAAACGTGTACTTGCGCCCGATCATGTCGCCGATGCGCCCGAAGAATAAGGCCCCAAACGGTCGCACCACGAAGCCCACCCCGAAAATGGCCAAAGCCCCAAGCAGCGACTTGGTAAAGTCGCCCGACTGCCCGAACAGTACCGGCCCGATGATGGCTGCCAACGACCCGAAAATGTAGAAGTCGTACCACTCGATGACCGTGCCCACCGATGAGGCCGTGATGACCTGCCAAATGGTTTTGGAATCAACGTCGTTGTTGTCGTGCGCCACCGGCGCGTCCAGGCCCGGCGCGTAGGCGGGGTTCAGGCTTTGGTCCATAGGTATTGGATGGGGATTGGGGTTGAATGAGTCATTCCGTGGTTGCCAGGCACTCGTTATCGGTTCGTTCACTGAACCGACAATGGCCCCCGCAGCCGCTATCCTACAAATACAACTGCGTTTGCAGTGTAATCTCAGGGCGGTATTTCACGCTGTTCACCGTGGTCACGCCGTTGTTGGCGGGCAGGAAAACCTGGTCACTAAAATCGGGTCGGGCACGGCAATTAAGCGTGATTTTGGCGTTGTGACCGTCAAGCAGCAGATTCAGGCCGGCGTCGTACATGTTTACGATCCGGCGGTCGCCGCTGGCATCGCGCAGGCCCTCCAGGCTGTTGCGCAGATAGGCCACATAGGGCTGGAGCCGGGCCTTGGGGCCCAGCAGCTGTTGCGGCAGCAGCAGCCCGGCTTGTGCATAGTAGGTATGGCCCGTGCCGATGAGCGGGACGGCGTTGCCACGCAAGGTGTTGTCGCCGCTGGTCACGCCGGTGCCAGGGTTGAGCACGCCCGCGTTGCGGACGTAGTTAGGGCCAAAATCGTAGTTGTAGTACACCCCGTACAAGGTCAGCGCCGTGCGGGAAGTCGTGTCGAGCGGAGCGTCGTAGAACACATCAACCCCGTAGAGCTTGAGGTCGTGGGTGGTGACGGTGGTGTAGGGGTCGAAGCCCTTGGGCGTCGGCGTCGTGCCCGCAGGCTGCGGGATTGCATCGGAATACGGGTATGCCGCGTTGCGCGAGTAGGCCCCTTTCGGGTTGTAGTGAAAGCCCGCGCCGATGTTAAACACTTTTTTGGTGCCCAGGTAAGAGCCCGTAGTGAAGGGCAACAGGTTGGCTTCTTTTTCTAAAAAGGAGTAGCTGAAGTAGCCCTGGTAGATTTTGTCGGCGTTGCGCGGGTAGAACTGCGCGGCGTTGGTGCGCAACGTGGCGGGCGTGCTGCCTTGATTGCTCTCAAAGGCATCGTCCACGGCTAAGCGGTAGTCGAAGCCGCCAATGCGGCCTTTGCCGTAAAAACCCAGGAAGAATCCGAACTGGTCAGTTTGGTCCAGGGTTGGGTAGTTCACGATGGGAATATCGTAAGCCAGCATGTTGGCGGTGCTGGCCGCGGTCATCCGCGAGATGCCCACCTGGTAGTTCAGTCCGCCCCCCACGCTGAGGTACTTGTTAACCCGGTACTCGGCCACCGCTTCGTGCATGTACAGCTGCGCTTTTTTACCAGGCCCCCCGGGGTCGTTGGGTGTGCCCCCGCTTACCGAGTTTTGGTTTTCAATTCCCAGGTCGAAGTACATCAAAAAGCGCGGGTTGAGCTGCGCTAGCATGATGAGCCGGGTTCGGCGCATGTTAAAGGTCAGTTGATCGTCGGTGGGCGCACCGTTGCGGATGGTATTAGAGTTGTTGCGGGTATATTGAGCCCACGCCTGCGTCCAGCCAATAAACCGCAGATACTTGGAGCCATCGGGCGAAATGTTGACTTTCATACCCGGGCCGTAGGGCACCGACTTGGTCGGTGCTGGCAGGGCGGGCGGAGGGGCCGGCGCGGCGGGCGCGGGCGAT
>JANPOR010000593.1:0-2161 GCA_031428075.1 Hymenobacter sp.
GGGGCTGCACGATTCGCTCCTGAGCCGGGTGCAGCGCCTGGTGCGCGGCCGGCCCGCCAAAACCAGCGGCTTCTGGCCGGCCAGCCTCGCCCTGCTGGTCGTGGGCCTGCTGCTCGCCACGGCCCTGTTCAGCGCCCAACCAACCAAGCTGCCCACGCACACGACCCTCACCCGCGCGCGCCGCGCGGCCACCACCAAGCACATGCCCGACGATGCCCCCCGCACGGGCCGTGTCCCCCTGACCACGTCGGACAATGAGCTTCAGGCGCTTTTCCAGCGGCAGTTACAAGCCGATGGTTTGCTGCCGGATGCAGATAATTATGTGTTAACCCTGACTAGTAGTCGGTTACTTCTGAACGGGCAGCCACAATCAGCCACGTTTGTAGTCCGTTACCAGCAGTTGTACGAAGCCGCCACGGGCTACCGCATGACGGCTGCCACGTCTTACCAGACGCAAAATAAGGTGACGTACCAACTGGACCGTAAGCCGGTGGCGGCCGGGGCCGCCAGTCCGCCGGACCCGGCGCTGCTCCGGCAGCTGCACCGCGATGACCTGATTACCGGGGACACCCGACCGCTTCGGGTCGAGATTACCAAAGCCGGGGCTTTTTTCGTCAATGGCAAGGCCCGGCCCGCGCACTTGCTGCGTCGCTACCGGGCCTTGCTCGGCCTGCCCGCCGACTCGGCGGGCCGCACCACGGCGTTCGCCCTGGCCGTGCGCTAGCCGCACCGGCTCCCTCTTTTCCGCTTTCTGCTACGCTGTGCTGGGGTGATTCCCCGCAGGGGTCGGTGTGTGCCGATGACCTGGGCGAAGCGTAAACTTTCCCCCCTCTTTTTTCGTGCCATGCTCCCTGTTTTCTCCCGCCGTTTAGGCGCGATGCGCTTCGCCGTGCCCTTTCTTTTCGCCCTACCCGGTTTCGTAGCGGCGACACCCGCCAACATACGCGGCCGTATTGGCCGCGCCCTGGTAGTGGCCCACGAGGTGGTGCTAGCTGGCCCCAGTGATTCCTTGCGCAGAGGTACTCTGCGCGGCTCGGTGCGGAGTTTGGATGGCCAGCCCCTGGAATTTGCCAACGTGCTGCTGCTGCGGGCGAGCGATTCTAGCTTGGTGAAAGGCGGGCTGAGCGATGGCCAGGGTCGGTTTTATTTTAACGATGTGCTGCCCGGCGCGTACCGGCTGCGGGCCCAGCAACTCGGCTACCGCGACGGGCGCTCGGCCGTGGTTCACGTGGTTGGCGGGGTCACCCCGCTGGAACTGCCGCCGCTGGTGCTGGTTCCGGTCACTCAGCAGTTGGGCGAGGTGCAAGTGACGGGCCGCAAGCCGGTAATTGAGCGACTAATCGACCGCACGGTGGTCAACGTGGACCAACTCCCGGCCGTGGCCGGCGGCAGCGCCTATGACATCATCAGAAGCGCGCCAGGCGTAACGGTGACGGCCGGCGACGCCATCAGTATGCAGGGTAAGAGCGGCGTGCTGGTGCTCATCGACGACCAGCCGGTGCGGCTCAGCCAAGAGGCGCTGCTGAACATGCTGCGCAACATGCCCGCCGAGAGTGTGCAGTCGCTGGAAGTCATCACCACGCCGCCGGCCAAGTACGATGCCGAGGGCAATGCCGGCATCCTCAACCTGCGCACCAAGCAGCGGCGGCAGCCGGGCTGGAACGTGGACCTGACCGGGCGCGGGGCGCAAGGCCAGTATTCGCGCTACGGCGGCGGCGCGGTGGTAGGCATCAAGCAAAAAGCCCTGGACCTGAACGGCAGCTACTTTCTGGGGCGCACCCGCTCGTTTGAAGACATCACGCAATACGCCACCCAGCACGAACCCGGCCGGGCCCGGCCCGCCGAATTGCGCTCGGCCAGCCACAACGTGCCCACCGCCCGCTACCACGACGCCAAGGTGCAGCTCGACGTGAAAACGGGCCCGAAATCCAGTGCCGGGCTGGTGGCCAACGCCTACTGGCTGGCGAATCCGTCGCGGGCCACGGCCACCACCCAGACCCTGGCCGGCGCGCTGGTGTCGGATACCACCGTGCAAACCCAGAGCCGCCAGGACAATGGCTCCTCCAACTACTCGGTGGATGGCTATTACACCGTGCAACTTGATTCGGCGGGCAAGAGCCTCTCGTTCGACGCCAACTACGCTCGCTTCCAGGTCGACCAG
>JANPOR010000594.1:0-2239 GCA_031428075.1 Hymenobacter sp.
GCGGGCCCTGGCGGGCGAAGCCATTTTCGGGGAAGTGCCGATGGGGCCCCCGCCCGCGCCGCTGCGCCTGACGGGCGCGGCGCTGCGTGGCACCAACCCGGCGGGGGCTTCACGGTGCTGGAAGGGCAGGTGACGGCCACCGGTGGCACGGGGGCCGTGGCCGTGCGCCTCACCGTTGACAACTTCGTGGACGGGTGCGGGACGAATACGCGGCCTACGACGGGGTAACGGCGCCGAAAGACGACCCGTTTTGGAACTCGTTTTACCCGCCCTGCGATTTCAACTGCCGCTGCGACGTGGTGGAAGTGGCCGGCGACGCCATAGCCACCGGCCAGAACATCGTCGATGATTTGTCCGCGCCCGCGGCGGCCTTCGGTCAAAACTGCGGCAAAACGGGCGAGATTTTCAGCGCCGACCACCCGTATTTTCAGGTGAGTGCGGCTGTGGGCAAGAAGATTGAGGCCTACTATGAGCCAGAACGACTTAGCCCGCTTCGGAGTGGCCCTGAAATCCTACGTGGCCACCCTGCCCCGCGAGCTGGGGAAGGCCGTGCTGCTGGAAACGAGCGACAACTTCCGTCGCCAGGGCTACGAGAACGACGCGGGAGCCGTGGTGCCCTGGGGGCCCTGCAAGGCGGCCGACCGGCGCAAGGGACGCGCCAACCTCCGGCAGCGGGCCCTGCTGGTGCAATCGGGCCGCTTGCGGCGCTCGGTGCGGATTGTTATCACCACGGCCAGCAGCGTCACGGTGAGCACCGACGTGCCATATGTCGAGGCGCAGCAAGAAGGGGTGGGAGGCATCTCGGTCCGGCCGTTCATTGGGCTCGGGCGCTCGGTACAACAGAAATTGCTGATGAAAATCAGCGATGGGATTACCGCTTTACTTGAGTAGGGGCATGAGTTTCCCGCGGCAAGTGCGGCACGAAATCTTAGTTTCCAACTCCAGCACTTTTACGCCCAGGGACCATAAGTGCCCGTCGGCCACTTCGCACGAGACTGTGCGGTAGTCCCCGTCCTTCAAGACCTTTTTGCACAACGTTTGCACGTAATTCTCTTCGTCCGACCGGAATGCGCCCAGCATCTTTTTCTCCGCTCGGGGGGAAAGGGCGTGCGAGTCGTGGCCGCCTTGTTCGCTAGACGGGTGGGCGATGTAGATCGTTTTGCTTTTCATACCCCAAAGTAACTGCTCATGAGTCCTTTCGCCACCGTTTACCCCGTCCTGGCCGACCGGCTGGCGCTGAAAGCCCCCGCTCTGGGCTGAATTGATTTGGACCAGGGCCAGTTGGCCTTGCCAAACACCGAGTACCTGTTGCCCCTGGACTAGGGCGTGGTGGTGCTGGATTTTGACGAAACCGCTTGGCACGATTTGGGCCTGGGCTACTATCGCGGGCAGTGCTCGGTGCGCGTCACGCTAGCCGTGGAGGTCGCCGCCGACGTGTATCAGGCCAGCCAACAGCGGCCGGCGGCGCTGGCTGAATCGGCGTTGCTGGACGCCGCGCACAAGGTGCTGAACCACTTCGACGGGGGCGGCGCGTTCGGGGCCCTGGTGCGCACGTGCTCGCGCAAGGAGACGAGCGAGTGGGCCGGCGAGTTGGTGTACGTGATGGGCTACAACTGCCTGCTCAAAGACGAGGCCGGATACGACGGGGCCTTGCAGACGGTCATGGGACTGGATATGACGGTGCGGCCGGGGTTTGTGCTGCCGCAACAACGACCAAAGCGTACATAACTTAGCAGTTTGCGTACGCAAAAAGCCCAGCCAGCGCACTGCTGACGAAGCTTTTTATTGTTAGCTGGTAGCTCAGCAGTTCCTTGGCTTCTTCGACGATATCAGCAACGACCGCCTTCACATCATCGACCACTTTGCCAAAATCAGTGCGAAGCGCGCTGGGCTGCTCGGTCGTCTCATCTGGCGAGGCGGTAGTATCTGCCTGTAAGTATCCCGCATTGGCTTACCGAAATAAACGCTTCGTTCTTTGATGTCTGAGTATCTCCTGCCAAACCTAGCGTGGCCGCGACGGGGTGCAGCGGGCCTACGGCTACGCGTACGACCCGGACGGCAGTTTAACGAGCGACGCCAACAAGGGCATCAGCCGCATCCTGTATAATCACTTGAATTTGCCTCGGTAGGTGCAGTTCGGCAGCGGGGCCGACTCGGTGGTGTTTCGCTACGCGGCCAACGTGCAGCAGGTGGCCAAGCTCGTCGACCAGACCGGCAAACCGGTGGTCCGCTCGGATTA
>JANPOR010000595.1:0-3531 GCA_031428075.1 Hymenobacter sp.
ACGGTGGCCCAAACGCTTAGCGAAACTCCACAACCCACCACCATGCCCACCGGAACGGTAAAATTCTTTAATGACACCAAAGGCTTTGGTTTCATCAAAAACGACGAAACTGGCGAAGATATCTTCGTTCACATCAGCGACCTCCAAGTTAGCTCGATCCGCGAAAACGACAAAGTGCAATACGAAGTAGCCCAGGGCAAAAAAGGCCCGAACGCTGTGAAAGTGTCGCTGGTTTAGTTTCCAGCACTTGCTTTGCGACAAGAAAGCCCACCCTTGGTGGGCTTTTTTTGTGCCTACACCGTCCGGCGAAGCCGGTACCACTAGCGCGGTTTCGAGGTTCCTGAACGACGTAGGGGCGTGGTTGGCCCTCGTCCTTTGGGCGCGCCGGTATGTCGATTTCGGGCAACAACGGGCGGGGGCCAGTTACGCCCCTAAGTACACCGACCTTCAGACTGCGCTAGGCTGTGCTTGGCCTCCCATGGGGCCCTGATGCAGGACCCTTGCGGGGCCAAGCACAGCCCGATGGTACCAGCCTTGCCATAACTTCTGTTTTAATTATAGCTTTTGCCGCGTGTTTTCCGTAACTTTGCACCCGCATTTGAGAATGGCCTCTTGTCCGCACCCGCCAGGAGTTGGCGTCAACGCGTTGGCCGCGTAGTTTTTCCGATAGTTTTTTCCCGCCTGTTCGTTGAAGGTAGATGGAGGGGAAACGTCGCTGTATCGGCTGTTTTCAGAGCGTAGTCTCTTTCCCATTCTATTTCCAACCTATGGAACCCGAAAAAACCCAAGAAAAAACTGCGGAGAAAAACGTAGTAAGATTTGATGAGTTGAACCTCTCGCAAGAGGTGCAGCGCGCCATCACCGAGATGGGCTACGAGGAAGCCTCGGCCATCCAGGCCGCCGCCATTCCCGCGCTGCTTGCCGGCCGCGACGTCATCGGCCAGGCTCAGACGGGCACCGGTAAAACCGCTGCTTTCTCTATCCCTGCCATTGAAGGCGTGGACGGCGACTCGCGCGACGTGCAGGTGCTCGTGCTCTGCCCCACCCGCGAATTGGCGGTTCAGGTATCGGGCGAAATCCAGAAGCTAGGCAAGTACAAGCGCGGCTTGGCCGTGGTGCCGATTTACGGCGGCAGCAGCTACGACCGCCAGTTCCGGGCCCTGGAGCGCGGCGTACAGATTGTGATCGGTACTCCCGGCCGCGTGATGGACCACATCGAGCGCGGTACCCTGAAGCTTGACAAGACCACGAAAATCATCCTCGACGAAGCCGACGAAATGCTCGACATGGGTTTCCGCGAGGATATCGAATTCGTGCTCAGTAAGATGCCGCAGGATCGCCAGACGGTGTTCTTCTCAGCCACGATGAGCAAGCCCATCATGGAGCTGACCAAGAAGTACCAGCGCGATCCGCTGGTAGTGAAGGTCAACCACCAGACGATGACGGTGACCAACATCGAGCAGAGCTACTTTGAGGTCCGGGGACCCCAGAAAAAGGACGTGCTGACACGGGTGCTTGATATGTACAACCTGAAGTCGAGCATCGTTTTCGCTAACACCAAGCGTATGGTGGACGAAATCGTGGCCGACTTGCAAGCCAAGGGCTATTTCGCCGAAGGTCTGCACGGCGACATGGGCCAGCAGCAGCGCCAGAACACACTCGATAAATTCCGCAAAAACACGCTAGAGGTGCTGGTAGCCACTGACGTAGCCGCCCGCGGCATCGACGTGGATGATGTGGAGGCCGTGTTCAACTACGACCTGCCGGCCGACGAAGAATACTACGTTCACCGCATCGGCCGCACGGGCCGGGCCGGCAAGTCGGGCAAGGCGTTCACCTTCGTAAGCGGCCGTGACATCTATAAGTTGCGCGATATCATGCGCTTCACCAAGGCCCAGATTAAGCTGGAGCAGGTGCCGTCGTTTGCCGACGTATCGGAAGTAAAAACCACGCTTTTCCTGAATCAAATCAAGGAGATCGTAGAGAAGGGTAACTTGGAAAAGTACGTGGGCCGTGTCCAGCGCTTGCTCGACCAGAGTGAGGAAATCACTTCGCTTGATATCGCCGCCGCGCTGCTGAAAATGACCATGAAAGAGGACAAGCGCGCCGAACAAAGCCTCGACGCCAGCCGCACAGCTGGCGTGGTACGCACGGGCTTCACGCGCCTGTTCATCTCAATGGGCAAAAAGGACCGGATTCACCCCCGCGACATCGTAGACCTGATCTCGGAAAGCACCAATTTGCAAGGCAGTAAAGTGGGCGACATCGCACTCTACGACAAGTTCAGCTTCGTGGAGGTGCCCAGTGAGTTTGCCGATGAGATTGTGGCCCAGCTTGGCCGCAGCAGCATCCAAGGGCAGCCGGTGAGCTTCAGCATTGCCACGCCCGTGCAGGACGCGGCCGCTAAAGAAGAAGGTAACACCCGTGGTCCGGGCGGCTTTGGCGGCGGTGAGCGACGCCCATTTGGCGGCGGCGAACGGCGCGAGGGCGGCTTCGGTGGCAACCGCGGTGGGGGCAGCTTCGGCGGCAACCGCGGCGGAAGTAGCTACGGCGACCGCCGCGAAGGCGGCACGGGCGGAGGCTACAAGGGCAACCGTGACGGCAGCAAAGGCGGCTACGGCGACCGTCCCGCTTATGGTGGTGACCGGCCGGCTTACGGCAACAAGCCCTACGGCAATAAAGGGGGCACCGGCGACCGCCCTGCCTATGGTAATAAGCCATATGGTAATAAAGGCGGTTTTGGTGGCGCGCGTGACAATGAGGCCCGCCCGCCGCGCACCGAAAGCTTTGATGAGTAGGCAATCCGGAAGCCTTGGGGACTCGTATCTTACACGGGTCGACAAAGGTCACCTGCTGGTTCTTATTAATGTGAAATATTAATCCGAAGAATTATCTATTAACAAAAAAGCCGCTCAACTGAGCGGCTTTTTTATTGCAAAAAACGATATATCATCTGCTGAACCTACTTAGACGAGTCGCGCAACGATTTGATTTTGTCGTGGGCCTCGTGAATGCCTTGGGACTGCTTTTCGAGTACTGTCTTGAGCAAACCGGGTAAGTCTTGGGCCTTCAAGGCCGTATCGTAGGCTTTCTTGGCGTAGTCTTCGCCACGTTCGCATTCGACTAGCACGGCGTGGTTGTCTTTGCTGGTAAGAGCCGACTTCAGGTCGATCCAAGCGCGGTGGACGGTACCGGTGACGGAAGAGCCCTCGTTGGTTTTGGGGTGGAGATCCAGCTTAAACATCTGATCCTCAATCTCGGTGATGTAGCTAGCGCGTTGGGCCGCGAAATGCTTGAAAGTGTCTTTCAGCGAGGCATCCTCCACATCAGTCATGGCGTCAGCGTAGCCTTTCTGGCCGTCTTTCAGGGTTTCCACTAGTTCGATGAGCAGGGCTTGGGTTGCTTTGGCGTCCATTTTCTAAGCTAGAATTAGGGTGAAAAGTAATGCCTTGTTTACTTCGGTAACCGGAGGAAGGTTACAAAGGCGCTCTAATTCATAAGTTTTGGGATACAAAATATAAAATTACTAAG
>JANPOR010000596.1:0-5790 GCA_031428075.1 Hymenobacter sp.
GACTGCCGCGCCCCCACTGCCGCCCGACCGCACCACGGCGCTGCCCGACCGCCGGCCCGACGATGCGCGGCTGCGCGAGCTGCGCGGGCAGCGCGACTTCAACTACGCCGAGGCCACGCCCCAACTCAGCGCCTGGGACCAGTTCTGGAACCGGCTGGGGCGGCGGGTGCTGGAGTGGCTGGGCGAACGCAGCTACACGCACTTTTGGCGCTGGGTATTCTACGCCTTGTTCACCGGAGCGGGCGTATTTGTAGTGCTGAAGCTGTCGCAGGTGGACCTGACCGGCGTGTTCGGCCGGGGTCCGCGCCGCGCCCACCTAGCCTATGAGGCCGGTGCCGAGAACATCCACGAAGTCGACTTCGCGGTCCGCCTAGCCGAAGCCGAGGCGGGGGGCAACTTCCGCTTGGCCGTACGCCTGGGCTATTTGCAGCTCCTCAAGCAGTTCGCCGATCGCGGCCTCATCGATTGGCAGCTCAACAAAACTAACCACGCCTATCTGGCCGAACTGCCCGCTGCCGGGCCCCTGCGGGCCGGCTTCCGCGAAATCACCCGCCAGTTCGAGTACGTGTGGTACGGCGAGCTAGGGCTGAGCGCCGGGCAGTACGCGCAGGTACGCGCCGGGCACCGGGCCCTGGCCGGCCAGTTAGCCGGGACCACTCCTCAGCGCGCCGCTTGATTTTTAACCTCCCCGTTAGTGCATGACAACGTTTCGCTGGTATCTACTCGGGTTGCTAGCCTTGTTCGGGGCCTACGTGGCCTTGGAGTATTACCGCCCCAAGCCCCAGGACTGGTCGCCGACCTTCGCCAACAAGGACAAGATTCCCTATGGCACTTTCGTGCTCTTCGACCAGCTGCCCCGTCTGTTGGGTACTGATTCCGTTGCCACCGTGCGGCGCTCAGCCTACAGCCAGCTCACCGGGGCCGACGAGCCCGCACACCGCGCTGAAACTTCTGCTGAGGCCCCGACTGACAGCGTTTCCACCCGCGAGGATAGCACCGCCGACGCCCCGGCCGATTCGGCGGACCGCGCCCGGACCACAACGGCCGGTTCGGCCGCGGTCGAGAAATCGGACTTCGCCGAACCTGACTCTCTCCGGGTGTACGGACGTGCTAACTACCTATTTGTTAATGACGAATTCCTGGCCAGCAAACCCGACATACAGGCGCTGTTGAGCTTTGTGGCGCGGGGCAACGACGTATTCATTGCCGCCAGAGATTTTGGCGGCACCTTTCGCAGGTCGCTGGGCCGAGCGTTGGGCTTCCACGCCGATGATGTGGCCGCCGCCCTGCTCACCAAGGCCGATGCCCAGGGCCGGCCCCGGACTGATTCCGTAACACTTCGCTTCACCAACCCCACGCTGGCCAGGGCCCGCTACCGCCTACCCGGCGCGGCCAGCACCCGCATCGTGCTCGATTCGACCGGGGGGAGCACGCCAACCGGCCGCACCCTGGCCACCGATGCCCAGGGCCGCGCCGTTTTCGTGCGCCTCGACCACGGGGCGGGCCACTTTTACTTGTGCTCGGTGCCGCTGGCTTTTACTAATTATTATCTACTACGGCCCCGCACCGCGGGCTTCGCCGCCGGGGCCCTGGCCTACTTGCCGGCCCGCGCCGCTTGGTGGGACGAGTACCAGAAGCAGGGGCCCCTCGGCGACCAGTCGCTGCTGCGGGTACTGCTGGCCCACCCGGCCCTGCGCGGGGCTTACTACCTCACGTTGCTGGGGGCCCTGCTATTTGTGCTGGTAGAAGCGCGCCGGCGCCAGCGCGTTATCCCCACCCTCAAGGCTTTGCCTAACACCACCTTGCTTTTTACGCGCACCGTGGCCGGGTTATACCGCCAGGGCCGCAACCATGCCCTTATTGCGGAGAAAAAGGTAGCCCTATTTCTCGACTACTTGCGGGTACGCTTTCACGAAACCAGCCCCGACCTCGGCGATAAAGATTTCCGCGAGCGGCTCAGCCAGAAAGCCGGCCTGCCCCGCGCCCGCGTCGACGAACTGCTGCGCCTCGTAAATTTCGCCCGCACTGCGCCCCAGGTTGACGACCGGGCACTGCTCCAGCTGAGCCGGGCCATCAACGATTTCCGGCGCGAAGCCAGCTGATGGCGGCTTTTGCACGGAACCCAGAAATACCGTTTTCACCAAATTGTATTATTCCGCTATAATGTTCTGGCGGCGCAGAACCGCGCTTTTAACCGATCGTTTCGCCTCCGCCGGCCCGCTTTTGCTACTTCATGGATCCTATCAACCACGTTCCCGATCACCACACGCCGCCGTTTGCTGAACCGGCCGCCTCGCCCGCTGAAGCACCGACCGCCGACTTCGCGCCCCGCGCCGATTTTACCCGATTCGCGGCCCGCACAGGGGCCGTGCGGGAGGAGATTGGCAAAATCATCGTCGGCCAGCACGACTTGTTAGAACTGCTGCTCACGGCCGTGCTGGCCGATGGCCACGTGCTGCTCGAAGGCATGCCGGGCGTGGCCAAAACCCTTATGGCCAAGCTGCTGGCTCGCACGCTGGCGGTGCCATTCAGCCGCATTCAATTCACGCCCGACCTGATGCCAGCCGACGTGCTGGGCACCTCAGTGTTCCGGCAAAATACCGGCGAGTTTGAGTTCCGGCCAGGGCCCATCTTCGCCAGCGTGGTGCTGATTGACGAAATCAACCGGGCCCCGGCCAAGACGCAGTCGGCGCTGTTTGAGGTGATGGAGGAGCGCACCGTGACGCAGGACGGCACCACCTACGTCATGCAGGAGCCTTTTCTGGTGCTGGCCACGCAAAATCCCATCGAGCAGGAAGGCACCTACCGCTTGCCTGAAGCCCAGCTCGACCGGTTTCTGTTCAAGCTGCGCGTGGATTACCCCAGCCTGGCCGAAGAAGTGCAGATTTTGCAGGCCCATCACGCCGGCTTCGGCAGCGCCGCGCTCGAAGCCGTGCAGCCCATCCTCACGGCCGCCGACCTGGGGGCCCTGCGCGCACAGGTGCGCCAGCAGCGCGTCGAGCCCAATATTTTGGAGTACATCGCCAAGCTCGTGGGCCACACCCGGGCCCACAAAGCCCTGTACCTGGGGGCCTCACCCCGCGCCTCGCTGGCCCTGCTCAACGGAGCCAAAGCCTTGGCCGCCCTGCGCGGCCGCGACTTCGTGACGCCGGAAGACGTGCAGTTTCTAGCCCCCAGCGTGCTGCGCCACCGCGTGCTGCTCACGCCCGAGCGCGAAATGGAAGGCGGTACGCCGGACGAAGTGGTGCAGCAGATTATGCAGGCCATCGAAGTGCCGCGCTGAATATTGCCGTGCGCAACGGCAAATGAACCCCGCTATATTTACCTGCAACCGGGCCCGGTTTGCGCTGGTACCGTTGGCAAATTGGGGCGGGCCGCCCCGCGCCCCGCCGTATTCTCATTTGCTTATTTATGCTGACGCACTTCCTTTCGTCTTTCTGCCGACCCCGTGTGCTAGCGCTACTGGCGCTGATTTCTCTACTCGCCACTGGCCCGGGCGTCGCGCAACGCGGGGGCCCCGGTACTCCACCCGCCGGTGCAGCGGCTGTGCTGAGCGGCGTGCGGGTCTGGCTCACTACGCCCGACAGGGGGACGCTGTTTCAACTCCAGCCCGGCGCGCTCGGCGCGGGAACCCCCGACAGCAGCCAGCCCGAAATCGTGGTGGACGATGCCCAGCGCTACCAAACGATGGACGGATTCGGCTACTGCCTCACCGGGGGCAGCGCCACGCTCTTGCACCGCATGAGCACCCCGGCCCGCGCCGCGCTGCTGCGCGAGCTATTCAGCCCCGTAGATCCGAACGGCATCGGGGTGAGCTACTTACGCGTGAGCATCGGCGCTTCGGACCTTGATCCGCAAGTGTTCAGCTACGACGACCTGCCGGCCGGACAGACCGACCCTACGCTCGCCCGCTTCAGCCTCGCTCCCGACCGCGCCGACCTGATTCCGGTGCTGAAAGAAATCCTGGCCCTCAACCCGACCCTTAAAATTCTGGGTTCGCCGTGGTCGCCGCCGACGTGGATGAAGACCAACGGCGACTCGAAGGGCGGCAGCCTGAAGCCGGAATTTTACGACGCCTACGCCCAATACTTCGTAAAATACCTCCAGAGCATGGCGGCGGAAGGCATTGTGCTGGACGCCATAACGATGCAAAACGAGCCTTTGCACCCCGGCAACAATCCCAGCCTGCTGATGCCGGCTGCCGAACAAGCGGCCTTCGTCCGACAGAGTCTGGGGCCCGCTTTTGCCAAAGCCGGCCTCAAAACCAAGATCATCTGCTACGACCACAACGCCGACCGGCCGGATTATCCGCTGGCCGTGCTCGGCGACGCCGGGGCCCGGCCCTTCGTCGACGGCTCGGCCTTCCACCTCTACGCCGGCGACATCGGGGCCCTGAGCCGGGTGCACGACGCCTTTCCCGACAAGAACATTTACTTCACCGAGCAATGGGTGGGGGCCCCCGGCGACTTCGCCAAAGAGCTTGCCTGGCACGTCAAGAACCTGATTATCGGGGCCCCGCGCAACTGGTCGCGCACCGTACTGGAGTGGAACCTAGCCGCCGACCCCCAGCAAAACCCCCACACGCCGGGCGGCTGCACGCAGTGCCTGGGGGCCGTCACGCTCAACGGCGACCAGGTGCGGCGCGAGCCGGCCTACTATATCATCGCCCACGCCAGTAAGTTCGTGCGGCCCGGCTCGGTGCGCATCGCCAGCAGCAACCCGGCCGGCCTGCCCAACGTCGCCTACCGCACGGCCGCCGGCCAGCGCGTGCTGCTGGTGCAAAACGAGGCAACGCACGCCCAAACTTTTCGCATCTGCTGCCAAGGCAAGCAAGTGCGCAGCACGCTACCGGCCGGCGCGGTGGCCACCTACGTGTGGTAGGTCTCCGGCTGTTGGGCACCAGCCCTGTTTTTAACTACTGATGTTGCCCGTCCGGGGCCTTTGGCGGAAGGAGCAGGCAAGCTTTGAATTTATCGTTCTTCAAGACAGCCACTCCGGGACGCTGGAAGCTTACGTTCAAACTTTGCGCAACTTTGCGCCGAACGCCATTATTCCATGTCATTGTTTCTGACGCGTCGGTTTTTTATCTTCCTCGCGGCGCTCATCACCGGCTTCGTGGCAGCGTTTTTCCTGCCGTGGCTGCTGGGGCCGGTACAGGTGGTGGGGCTGGTGCTGGCGGTGCTGGCGGGCCTCGATGTGCTGCTGCTTTATGCACCGGCCCAGGGCGGGGCCGCACCCGTGTTTGGGCGGCGGGTGCTGGGCGACAAGCTGGCCAACGGCTCGGACAACGACATCGAACTGTACCTCGAAAACCGCTACCGTTTCGCCGTCCAAACGGAGACAATTGACGAGATTCCGCACCAGTTTCAACGGCGCGACGTGCTGTTCAAAACTGCCATCCAGCCCGGCGAGACGCAGATTATCCGCTACCAGCTGCGGCCCACTAAGCGCGGCGAGTACGAGTTTGGGGCCCTAAACATCTACGCGGCCTCGCCGCTAGGGCTGGTGCGCCGCCGCTTCCGCTACGACCAGCACCGGGTGGTACCCGTGTACCCGTCGTTTTTGCAGATGCGGCAGTACGAGTTGCTGGCCATCCACAACCGCCTCACGGAGGTGGGCGTGAAGCGCATCCGGCGGATAGGCCAAAGCCAGGAGTTCGAGCAAATAAGGCCCTACGCGCCCGGCGACGACCCGCGCACCCTCAACTGGAAAGCCACCGCCCGACGCACCGGTACAGCCGACACCCTGGTGGTGAACCACTTCCAGGACGAGCGCGCCCAGCCCGTGTAC
>JANPOR010000597.1:0-6209 GCA_031428075.1 Hymenobacter sp.
GGGTGGGCCAGCGTGAGCACCCGCCCCAGCAGCCCGGCCGTACCCACCGCCCCGGCGCGCGCGCCCCACACCAGCATCCTGCTCCGCCCGAAGCTGAGGGCCGCCACTTCCAGGCCCAGTAGCCAGCGCACTGGAGCCACGTAGCCCGTGAGCAGGGCCACGACCAGCACCAGCACCAGGGCTGCGAGCTGACCGTTGCGGCGGTGGCCGGCGGGCCCCGGCGTATCGGGCACGCTCACGCACACGGCCCCGGTCGCCATCGTCAAGCCCAAATCGAACTGCCCGATTTGGGCCCCTACAGCCGCCGGCAGCAAAATGGCCACCGCCGTGCGCAGCCCGCCCGAAAAATCGGCGCCGAAGAAAAAATATTGCAGACGGGTGAGCAAGCGCGGGCCTAGCATGGGGCCCGAAAGTAAGGCCCGGCCGGCGTCGGGGCCCTACGCCGGGGTGCTACGGGGCCCAGCTTTGGCTGAAACTTGGGTCTCGCAACCTTCACCAACCGCCGCGCCTCCCGTCTGCGGACTTACGCAGTTGTGCCCCCACCCCCGTACATTATCGCTGTTTCCCAGTCAGTGTCTGTAAACGGAGGGGGGGTTCGCCGAGGCCCAAAAGTCCTTTTCAATACCGCTCACCCCATCACTTCGCTGCTGATGAAACTACGCTGCTTTTTTTGGCTGCTAAGCCTAGGCTTGGCGCGGTGCCATCACGACGACCCCACTCCCCTGAGCCAGTTGCCCCCGGCCGGCCAAACCGGTGCCGGCACGTTCGGTTGCCTCATCAACGGCAGAGCTTATACGCCCAAAGGCAATAACGGCACCGCTAACTTCGCCGTGCTTTACGAGCCGGGTTCACAAGGAGCCGGCCTCAATATCCTTACGTATCATATCGACGGTGGTCGTCAGTATTTGAACCTATCCTGCGGGCTGATTACCCCCCAGAAGCGCACGTTCACTATCGGTTTGCCAGCCACCGAGGACGACGCCGCTTACGACGGCGTTGGTGGCGATTACTTTAACGACAACGGCCTAACGTACCGCCGGGGACAAATCATTATCACGCGCCTCGACGAGCAAGCGGGTGTCCTATCCGGTACGTTCGAGTTTACCAGCGTCCGGCGGGGGTGCGACACGCTGAAAGTAACCCAAGGAAGGTTCGACTCGCGACTGTAGCCGAGGCCGCGCCTACGCCGGGACCAAGCTGGTGTTGGCCGGGCCGGCGAGCCGCTCGCCCAGGGCGATGAAGCGCGAGCCGTAGCAGGAGCAGCCCCAGCTTTTTTCGAGGCCGTTCCGGTGCACCACGCAGCCCAAGTGCGGGCAGATGACCGAACATTCGTGGGCCCTGCCCTCGGCGTCTTTATACACCGCCACTTTGGTGAGGCCCCGGCGCAGAACAGCCCCTTGGCCGGCCGAAATCTCCTCCACGGAGGCCACATCGCCGCCGGTCAGCAGCTCGGTGTACTCGACGACCACGCTGGCGTTTTCGCGCACAAATTCCCGGGCGCTTTCGCGGGCCACAGTCACGCGGCCGGGATCGTACAGCCTAGCCCAGGGGTTGGCGGGCCCTGTGCACCAGGTCGCCACGAGGCGAGCCCCCAGCGTGCCGTAAGTCATGCCGTGGCCCGAGTCACCGGTGATGACGAACACGTTGTCGGCGTCGAGCGGGTTGCGGCTGGCGAAGGCCAAGCCGTCGTTGGACTCCAGCACTTGGCCCGACCAGCGGTATTCAAATTCCTTGGCGCTGGGAAAATGCGCCCGGGTCCACTCTTTCGGGCAGCGCAGGTGGGCTTCCGGGTCGGTGGCCTCGCCGGTTTTGTGGTCTTCGCCGCCCACAACGAGCAGGTCGTAATCGGCCCCTGGCACTTCCTGCAGCCGCACGTAGTAGTAAGGATCGGCCGTGTCCCAGAACAGGGCCCTGGCCACGGTGCCGCGCGGCACCCGCGCCGCCGCCACGCAGGTACGGTAGGCGCTTTGTTTGTTGTGCATCACCACCCAGTCGTTGAAGGGCGAGTTGATGGCCCGGAGTGGGCCCGCACTTGGGCCCCGCTGCCGGCCACGACGCGGGCATCGTCGTCGCCTTATACCCCCCGCACATGGGTGCGGGTGTGGGTAGTGCCGCTGCGCCACGGCCTGGGCCAGCCCGGCGAAGTATTTCAGGATGTGGAACTGGCCCTACCGGAGCCAGCGCAGGCATTCGTCCGGCTCGAAGCCCGCCGTGCCGGCTTGGGCCAGCCACTCCACGTCGGGTAGGCCGGCGCGGTGGGCGGCGTCGCACTCGTCGACCAATTCCTAGTACATGCCCCCGGCGGGCAGAAAAAGGTAGCCATCCAGCCGCGCAAAGTCGCAGTCGATGCGTTCATCGCGCACGATTTGCCCAACCAAGTCGAAGGGGCGCGGCTGTCGGCGGCCAGCCGCGCCCCTTCGACGCCGAACATGTTTTCGGGCGTGGTGTAGCGGTCGTCGAGAGCGAAAGAGAGGTGTGGCCGTAGTGCGGTCGGTTTCGCCGCTGGCGATGTCGCCGTCTTCGAGCACCACCACGCGGCAGCCTTCCTTGGCAAGCAGGTAAGTCGTGGCGAGGCCGACAATTCCCGCGCCCACCACCACATTGGCCGTGGTATTTTCGCGCAAGGGCTCGAACGTGGGCAGCGCCGGGGCAGCACCAAACCAGAAAGACTCGGCGGCGCCGGACGAGTACGCGGGGTCGGGAAGCAGGGCACGGGAACGGGGAAAGTGAAAAGGCGCCTTGCCTACGCCCACCGGCCAGTTTGTGTTTAGTCGAGGTCATCCGGGGTCCCTGAATTGCGGGGTCAGACCCCGGAATTCAGGGTCCTTAGTACAGCACGTCGCCCTCCGGGGCCACCTTAGGCGGCAGCTCCGTTTCGCCAAGCAGCTCGCGCAGGTCGATTTCGATGCTGCGGCAGAGGCTGGTCATGGGCACGTCGTTGATTTGGTTATCGAAGGGGTTTTCGCTGGCGTGGCCTACCAGTTCGATAGTGTTGAATACCCACGAGACCAGCACCGAAAACGGCACCATCAGCCAAACATGGTAGTGCCCCAGGGCCTGGCGGCTGTCGAATTCTTCGACCAGGCCCAGCGGCAATAGCGCCGCAAAAATCCAAACGAACACGAAGCTGAAGTACGCGTACTGGCGCGGAAAGGGCGTGTTTTTGATCCGCTCGCAGCCGCCCTGCGCGTTGAACATGTCCTGAATCGTCTCCATCAGCGCCACGTGACGGAACTCGGTGAGCCGGCCGGACTTGGTCAGTTCCAGCAACTCCGCGCTTTGGTGGCGCAGCAGGTGGGTGGGCGGGTTGGCGGCGAAACGGGCGGCCGAGTCGGCGGGGTCGAGCAGGAACGGGGCCACGTCGACGTCCCAGCGCTCGGCGGTTTGGCGGCGCAGGTGCAGGCGCAGGGCGTTGCACCAAGCCACTTGGCGGTAGAGCAGGCGGCGGTGCATGACCTGGGTCTCGGACTGGTCGGGGCCCTCTTCCGGCGCGGGCTGCACGTAGTCGAACACCCGGATGGCCCAGGTGCGGCTGGCGTTTACGATGCTGCCCCACAACTGGCGGCCCTCCCAGAACCGGTCGTAAGAGCCATTGCTTTTGAAGCCGATGTAAAACGCCACCGCTGTGCCCAGCGTAGCCACCGGCTGCCACGGAATGTCGAGAATACGCACGTTGAGCGGCCCGTAGAGCAAGCAGACGAGCGTGTTATAAAGGGTAAAAACCAACAGGCTGCGGCGCGACATGCGCCAAATGAGCCCGGGCCGAAGACTGGAGCGGATGTACATGAAAAAGCAGGATGAACCCGGGCCGGCGCCGGTGCCGGTGCCGGTGCCCGGTGAAACGCCTAAAATTAGCGTATTTTGAGGAGCCGTCCCGGCTCCTTGTCTCTTCCTTCTCCGCTTTTCATGACTAAACCCCTGCTGCTTAGCCTGTGCCTGGCCGCCGGCACCGCCCACGCCCAAAAGCGTGCCATGCCCCCCAAACCCAGCGCCGGCCAGGTCTACGACTCGGTGGCCCAGCCGGCCGTACCGCTGGGCGGCACCGCCCGCTACGCCCAGTTCCTGGCCGACCACCAGCGCTACCCCACCGCCGCCATGCAGCAAGGCCAGCAGGGCACGGTGCCGGTGGCCTTCGTGGTCGAAAAAACCGGCTCCATCAGCGGTGTGCAGGCGGTGAAGCCCGTAGCCCCGCTGCTCGACCCCGAAGCCGTGCGCCTCATCAAACGCGGCCCCCGCTGGACGCCCGCCAAGAACAGCGGCCGGGTGGTACGTCAGCGCGTGGTGGTACCGGTGAGCTTCGTGCTCTCGCCCCCGGCCGAAACCGTGAAGCTGCCAGCCACGGGGACCCCCGCCCCGCTGCCCAACGCCGCCGACATCGCCGCCTCGGCCCACCCCGACCGCCCCGCCGTGGTGGCCCCCGACAAACCGGCCCGCCCGGTGGGCGGCACGGAGGCCTTTTTTGCGTGGATTGAGAAGAACCAGCAGTACCCGAAGCTGGCTCGCCAACGCAAAATCCAGGGCAAGGTACCGGTCGAGTTCATCGTGCAGCCCGACGGCACCCTGACCGACGTGCGCGTGGTTAAAAAGATGGGCTCGGGCCTCGACGAAGAAGCCCTGCGCCTAATTCGGGCGGCCCCGAAGTGGGAGCCGGCCACGTATCAGGGTAAGCCGTTAAAGCAAAAGATGCTGCTGCCCGTCTTGTTCCAACTATAGGGCCCTAGGCGTGGCAGACCTTTTCGCCGCCTGCCCTGTTGTGCTTGCCACTACCAGCTTCTATTTCGCCGTTGATGTTTATTTCTGCCCCCGACGCCCCACCCGCCGCTCCAACCGCCGCCGTGCCCCTGTGGCCCTACCAGTCCCGCTACTGCCGCATGGCCCAAGCCCTCGCCAAGGAGCTGTTCGGGGCCCTCGACGAGGAGTTGCACCCTATGGTGCAACTGCTGGCCGTACCCGCCGATCCCGACCTGCCCGCCCGCTGCCTGGAGCCCGAAGAGTGTGCCCTGCCCGCCGACCGCTTCGCCGGGGCCGTGGCCCGAGGCCAGGACCTTCAGTACGCCAGCTTGTGGGCCTACACAGACCGCGACGACCTTACGCCCGCCATCCTGGGCCGGCGGCAGCTAGGGCGCGGATTGCGCGGGGCGATACAGGAGGTGCTCAACGAGTTGGACGCCGACACGCCGCACCTGCACTTCGCGGGCTGGCCGGTGCTCATCAATGAAAGCTATGTGGTGACGGTGGTGCGGCTGCAACGCAAGGCGTTGGGGGCCCACCCCACCCTGCAGCCCAACCGCTACTACACCGACGGCCGGCCAGTGCCCTCGTCGCTGGTGCTGGCCGCCCTCTACCGCTTCAACGAAGAAGGCGTGAAAAGCCTGACCGAGCCCGAGCCCGGCGCGGGCGTGATGACCCGCCCCCGCGAGGTCGAGGAGCTACTGCGCGGCGCCGGCCGGGCGTTTCTCGACGCGCCAGCCCAGGCCCTGGGCCTCGACCCAGCCGTGGCCCAGCTTTTTGCCACTTGCAACACCATTTCCAGCCTGCGCTACGAGGGCGCCGAGAGCGTGGGATGCTTGCTGCTGGCCCGCCGCCACCACCCCAACCTGGAAGAAGTTTTTGCCCTCACCTGCCCTACCCCGCTCACCGACTATCGGGCCGTGCGCAAACTGCTCGAAATGACCACCTCCGACGTACACCTGCTCGCCGACGGCGCGAACGTGTACGCCCTGGGTCGCCAAGTGGGCACCTACGACACGGCCCGCGAAGACTTGTTCGCCGTCAATTTCATTACCCACTACGCCTGGGAGCTGCAACACGGCCCCAACCTGCTGCTGCGGGCCCACTACGGCCTGCCCGGCCTGCCACGCAACCGCTTGAGCCGAGTCAGCTTCCGGCGCGACCTCAAGCGCACCTTTGGCCTCACCGACGCCCCTAAGGTGGAGCGGCTGTGGGACGTAGTGCTCGAAGCCAGCCACCAGAAGCACGGCACGCTGCTCGTCATCACCACCGAGGCCTTGGCCGAGGCCGACCGCCTCAAGCTCCAGTGCACCCTCGTCGAGCCCGTGCCGCTCACACCCTTCATCACGCGCCTCGTCACGGCCATCGACGGGGCGGTGCTGCTCGACCCCGAAGGCTACTGCTACTCCATTGGCGTGATTCTGGACGGCACCGCCAGCGGCCGCGGCGACGGCAGCCGCGGGGCCCGCTACAACTCG
>JANPOR010000598.1:0-1703 GCA_031428075.1 Hymenobacter sp.
GCAAAATCTACGGCCCGTATGCCGAAGCCGGCACCTCGACGCTGTACAAGGTAACGGGCGTGAGCACCGGCAAGCAGCAGGCCGCCCGCGCCAGCCACATTCTCATCAAGGCCGACGGCACCACGCCCGAAGCCAAAGCCACCGCGAAAGCCAAGGCGCAGGACATCCTGAACAAAATCAAGGGCGGCGCTGACTTTGCCGCGCTGGCTCGCCAGTTCGGTACTGATGGTACCAAGGACCAGGGCGGCGACCTCGGCTGGTTTGGCCAGGGCCGCATGGTGCCCGAGTTCGAGAAAGCCATTTTCGCGGCTTCGGCTCCCGGCCTGCTGCCCAACGTGGTGGAAACTTCGTTCGGCTACCACGTAATCAAGGTAACGGCCGCCCCCACCAAGCAAACCTACCAGGTGGCTGAAGTGAAGAAGACCATCACCCCGAGCGAAGCCACCTACGACGCGGCCAACACCCGCGCCAACGAGCTGCGCGCTAAAATCACCGACCTGGCCAGCTTCCGCGCCGAACTGGCTAAGGACAAGACCCTGCAGAAGCAGGAAGCCAAAAACCTCGATGCCAATGCCAACGCCGTGAACGGCCTGCAAAATGCCCGCGAGGTAGTACGCTGGGCCTTCGGCCACGGCCCGAATGGCACCACCGCCAAGGTGGGCGACGTGTCGGACGTATTCACCGTGGGCGACCAGTTTGTAATTGCCGCCCTCACCGACGAGCGCGCCAAGGGCACGGCCACCGTGGCCAACCTGCGCCCCGAACTCTCGGCGCTGGTGCGCAACGAGGAGAAAGCCAAGCAGATTATGGCCAAGCTGCCCAAGACTGGTACGCTGGAAGAAATGGCTTCGAAGTACGGTCCTACCGCGCTGGTGGGCACCGCGCCCGACGTGCTGCTCGGTCAGGGCAGCCTCGCCAACGTGGGCTTCGAGCCCCTGGCCGTGGGCAAAGCCTTCGCGCTAAAGCCCGGCCAGCACTCGGCCGCCCTCCAGGGCGAGCAGGGCGTGCTGGTGGTGGAGCCGGTGAGCATCGCGCCCGCCGCCGCTGTCGCCGACCTGAAGGCCGTGCGCACGCAGCTGGCGCAGCAGCGCGCCCAGCAGCAGGATGGCAAGATTTACGAGGCCATCAAGGCCCACGCCAACGTGAAGGACAACCGCGCCAAGTTCTTCTAAGCCACGCGAAGCCAGCATTTGGAAAGGGCCGTACCTTCGGGGGCGGCCCTTTTTTGTTGGGTGCCCAGTGAGCCTGGGATTGAACAAAGTTGACCGAGCCTAGCGTTGAATATCTGCCACCACCGGCACGGCACAAGCGCCAGCCGCGTGACTTGATTCCTGACTGTATGCGTCCTTCGTCCTTTTTACTCGCTGCTGCTCTTACGCTTTCAGTTCCGGCCTTGGCGCAGCCCGGCCGCAGTGGGGCCGGGCTGCCCGCCAGCGGTACCAGCTTGGCTCAGGACTACGCCCGCCGGGGTGAGCACGAAAAGGCGGTGTTTCTATTCGAAAAACTGCCGCCCGCTGAGCAGGTGAGTCTGGCGGTGTTTCCGGTGTACCTGGAGTCGCTCCAGGCGCTGAAGCGCCTCCGTGGCACGGGGATAGTCGATCCATCGGTCGCGTTGCAGCGAGCGCATGCGCGTGCGATGGTCCAGCATCGCCTCAGCGCGCGTAGCCGTGCACAGGTGGCTCAACGTTTGTGCCATGGGGACT
>JANPOR010000599.1:0-1831 GCA_031428075.1 Hymenobacter sp.
CTCGTTGCCCGAGGGGACGTGGATTACCCGCGCCCCCGGCTTCCGCCGCAAGATGGCCCAGATGGCGAAAGTGCAAGACGAGGTGGGCCACGCCCAACTGCTGTACTCGGCCGCCGAAACGCTGGGCAAAACCCGCGAACAGATGCTGGTCGACCTCATCAACGGCAAAAGCAAGTACTCCAATGTTTTCAACTACCCCACCCCAACCTGGGCCGACTCGAACGTAATTTCGTGGCTGATTGACGCCGGGGCCATCGTGAACCAACTGGCCAATGCCAAGGGCAGCTACGGCCCCTACTGCCGCGCGCTGGACCGGATTTGCGCCGAGGAGGCATTTCACCTGAAGTACGGGCACGACGCCGTGGTGCATATGGCCACGGGCACGCCCATTCAGCGCGCGATGATGCAAGCCGCCCTGAACCGCTGGTGGCCGGCGATTATGACCTTCTTCGGACCTTCGGATAAAATGTCGGTGCACACCGAAATCCTGATGCGCTGGAAGGTGAAAATGGCCAGCAACGACGAATGCCGCAACCAGTTTCTGGACATGTACGTGCCGAAAATCTGGGAAATTGGCCTCACGCTGCCCGATGCTAACCTGCGCAAAGACGAAACCACCGGCCGCTGGACCTTCACCGAGCCCGACTGGGAAGACTTCAAGCGCGTGATTAACGGCGACGGCCCGTGCAACGCCGAGCGCATCGCCGTGCGCCGCGCCGCCGAAGAAAACGGCGCCTGGGTGCGCCGTGCTCTGAGCGCCGGCAAAACCGAGCGCCAGTACGTGCGCCCGCTGGCTTAGCTTTTTAGAGTGGGGGGGTAGGGAAGTTGCAGGGTCGGAATTGATTTATCTAATCAGCTACGCGCTTCTTACCTCCTGCCCTCTCACCCGCACACCCTCCCACCCCATGATACAATCCCTCGACCCGCGCATGAACCGCCTGGGCCTGCCCGAATCCGCCCCGGCGGCCGCCAAGCAAGCCCTCGACCAGTTCGAGACTTACGAAGTTTTCCACCAGAAAAAAGAGGGCGCGCCCTTTGCGTACGTGGGCCCGGTGCACGCGCCGGAAGCCGATATGGCCTTTCTATTCGCCAAGGAACAGTATAGCCGGCGCTTCGCCTGCACCGGGATGTGGGTGGTGCCGACTTCGGCCATTGCCGTGACGGAATACGTGGGCGATACCGAGTCGGCCTACGACACGCTGCCGCTGCTGCCCCGCTCGCCAGCCCCCGCGCCCGTCGATGAGTCGGTAGCGGAAGAAGCGGCTTACGCCGCCGAGGAAAAAGATTACGACATTTTCCATCTAAAGAAGCGCGGCAAGGCCCACCAGCATGTGGGCAAGGTGCGCGCCACCTCGCCCGCTGAAGCCCTGCAAGTGGCCAAGGCCGTATTTGGTGAGCAGCGCCCGGTGGTGAACGTGTGGGTCGTACGCTCAGCCGATGTAGTGCGCTCGGAGGACGAGGACCGCGACATCTGGGCTACCACCCCTGAGAAGAAATACCGCGACGCTATTTCCTACAAAGTACAGGACCGCATCGAAAAATTCAAAGCTGAAAACCCGCAAGCGTAGCTTATGGACCCGAAACTCGACCTCTTATATCGTCTGGCCGACGACCAGCTCATCCTTGGCCACCGCAACTCGGAATGGAATGGCCTCGGGCCAATTCTGGAAGAAGACATTGCCTTTTCAAGCATGGCCCAGGATAAGCTGGGGCACTCGCTGCAGCTCTACGGTTTGCTGCATGAGCTGGGCGAAGCCGAACCCGACACGGTAGCTTTTACCCGCAACGCGCCGCAGTTCCACTGCTGCCAGCTGGTGGAACTGCCCATCGG
>JANPOR010000600.1:0-7482 GCA_031428075.1 Hymenobacter sp.
GTTTCCGACTACGGACAGTACGGCAACTACTATTATTGGAAGCGATACTACTGTTCAACACTTTAATGTACCAAATCCGCGCAGCAACGCCCGGCTTTACCCGAACGGCTTCGACCCCATCATCACCAGCGCCATTTTTGACGGGCACGGCGCAGCCGGCGTGCGCGGCACCTTCGGGGGCTGGGACGTGGACCTGAGCAACGGCTTCGGATCGAATAACTTTCACTACGGCGTAAAAAACACGCTGAACGCTACGCTGGGGGCCCAGTCGCCGACGAGCTTTGACGCGGGCGGGTTTCAGCTCCAGCAGGACGTGGTGGACCTCAACGTGAGCCGCAACTACAAGACGGTACTGCAAGGCCTGAACGTGGCTTTTGGCAGCGAATACCGCCGCGAATGGTACAAGCTATTTGCCGGTGAAGAAGGGTCCTACCGCAAGTACCCCGGCCCGCTGGAAGACCGGCCGGGCGGGGCCCAGGGCTTCCCCGGTTTCCAGCCCCGCAACGAGGTAAAAGCCAGCCGTAGCAATATCGGCGTGTACGCCGATGCCGAGTTGGACGTGACCAAGGCGCTGCTGGTGGCGGGAACCGTTCGGTTTGAGAATTACAGCGACTTTGGCAGCAGCCTGACCGGCAAGCTGGCGACCCGCCTCAAGCTGAGCGACAATTTCTCGCTGCGCGGCACCCTGAGCACGGGCTTCCGGGCCCCATCGCTGGCCCAGATCAATTTCAACACCGTGTTCACCAACGTAGTGGGCGGCAAACCGATTGATATTCTGCTCGACCGCAACGACGGGCCGGTGTCGCGGGCGGTGGGCATCCCGGCCCTTACGCAGGAACGCTCCCAGTCGGCCAGTCTGGGCTTCACCGGCCGCGCGGGCTCCATCCTGAGCTTTACCGTGGACGGCTACTACATCCACATCAAGGACCGGATTGTGCTGACGGGCACCTTCGGCAGCGACGACGACGTCATTGGCCCCACCCTCACGGCCCTGAACGTGGGCCAGGCCCAGTTTTTCGCTAATGCTGCTTCGACCACGACCTGGGGCCTCGACGCCGTGGTGGCCAACACGATAGGCGTGGGCAACGGCCGCCTCAGCACCACGCTGGCCGGCAACCTCAACCGCCTGCTAGTGACGAGCGTGCAGACGACACCGCTGCTGACGGGCAAGCAAGACATTTTCTTTGGGCCCCGCGAGCAGGCATTTGTGAAGGCCTCGGCGCCGCCCTTCAAAATCAACCTCACTTTCGATTACAACGTGGGCCGCTTCGGGGCCCTAGTGCGGTTCGTGCAGTTCGGCGACGTGACTTTGTACGATTACAACAACGACATTAACCACTACGGCCAGCGCCTAACCACCGACGTGGCCCTGAGCTACGCCCTCACCAACCAGCTACGCCTGTCGCTGGGCAGCTCGAACGTGTTCAACGTCTACCCCAGCTTCTTCAACCCCCAGGCTACCGAAACCGGCGGCGCCTGGGACCCTGTGCAGATGGGCTCCAACGGCCGGTTTTATTTTGCCAAGCTGCAAGCCCGGTTCTAGAAGCTGGTCTTTATAAATTGTTAGGGGCTTAGGAAGCAAAAGTCAAGAAAATGGGCATAACTTCTTGTTATGCAGCTAGCTAACCGCTACTATTAGTGCAGCAAAATTTCGGAGGTCAAATTTCGCTGCCTGTTGCGGCTTTTTGCCTTGGATTTGACGGCCTCGGACGCGGCCCGGCTCACGGGCTTTGCCATAAGCTATTTGCCAGCAGCCCCCTATCCATTGGTTTTCAAGCCGTTGTTCTTCGCCAATCGGTTCGTAACAGACTGGATCATAAGAATTATATTTTCTTTGGCCCTGTGGTTTTTGCCCGCTGAAGGCCATTTCCTGAAATCCGAGTGGGTAAAATTATTAAGAATCACCGCCGACTTGTCCTTTCCACTTTATGTCTTGCACTACCCATTACTTGTATTGTGGCGGGCGATTTTCGGCTGGCAAGCCAATAGTACGTTGCAGATGTGGCAAGCAGCAGTTGTTGTAAGCTTTCTGGCAATTCTAATCGGCATCTTTTTGGAAGATCAACGAAATAATTGGGTCCGGTTTTTTTGGTGGGCTGCTAATTACATAAATCTACAGCGGGTATTGCTAACAGAAAAAATGTTCAAAGCATGATGTCTCGGTGAAAACTTCGTGTGAGCGCCGGTTAAATAAAACAAGGAGTAACACTGGTAAATTCACGGACGGCACCGTTTTGCAAGAGTCTGTGATTACAACCTATTTTACTGCTTGCTTTTGAGTAAGAGATGATGAATTGGAGAATGGACTGGCGCCGCGGTGGTCACCTCGTTCAATGGGACGGCCGCTGAAGTGGCCCCGGCGCGGGAGGAGGTTGTAGTTTTGCCCCATGCAACCAATCATTCGCTCCACCACCGTGCTCGGCGTACGCCACAATGGCCAGATTGCCCTCGGGGCCGACGGCCAAGCCACCATGGACAAGCACGTGGCCAAAAGCAACGTGCGCAAAGTGCGCCAACTCAACGACGGCAAAGTCGTGACCGGCTTTGCCGGCTCCACCGCCGACGCCTTCATGCTGCTCGACCGCTTCGAGGAGAAGCTCGGGGCCCACGGCAACAACCTCAAGCGCGCCGCCATCGAGCTGGCCAAGGACTGGCGCAAAGACCAGTACCTGCGCAAGCTTGAAGCCATGATGGTGGTGTGCGACAAGGACGAGCTGCTCATCATCAGCGGCACGGGCGACGTGCTGGAGCCCGATTCCGACGTGGCCGCCATCGGCTCGGGGGCCATGTACGCGCAGGCCGCCGCCCTGGCCCTCAAGAAACACGCCCCGCACCTCTCAGCCCGCCAGATGGTGGAAGACGCGCTGCACATCGCGGCCGATATTTGCATTTATACCAACCACAACTTGATAATTGCCGAGCCGGTATAAAAACTGAGTCGGATAGTGTTCTGATATAGCTTTTGCTTGATGAACTTACCACTGTATTATTATAATTCACGATTAGCCGCCTTGTGGTTACTGGGGCTTACCTTCCCGGCATTTCTTGGATGTAGCTGGCTCTTTTGTAAGATTATTTTGCATAAAAGCACGCCTTCTTATTGGCTTATCTGGCTTTTCGAGGCATTATTTGGATTGTTCTCAGCATTCTTTGGCACCATCACCATATTAATCATTCGACGATTATTTACTCGACGGCCGCGCCTTACCTTAACAGCTTCGGGCATTACGGACAGCACCAGCAAGGTGGGCGAGATAGAATGGTCAGATATTGAGGTTGCCAATTTATATAATGGAGGTAGAGGCAGAACGACGATTTGTTTAAGGTTGCGCAATGCTCATAAGTACATGGCGCGGCTTTCAATTATTGGCCGATTCGCTCGCATAAACTGGCTTGCTAATTCACAACTGATACTTAATTTATCCGGAACCAAAGCCAAAGCCCAAGAGGTATTGGTCGTAATAAAATCTCAAATATCACAACATACCTGACCATCGCAAAACGCAACTAAGGCGTTTTTATACCCACACCCAATGCAAGTAACCAACTTCCTGCGCCACCACTACCGCCATTTCAACGCCGCGGCGCTCATCGACGCGGCCGATGGCTACAACCAGCACTTGGCCGATGGCGGCAAGATGATGATAACCCTGGCCGGGGCCATGAGCACCGCCGAAATGGGCATCCAGCTGGCAGAGCTGATTCGGCAGGATAAGGTGCAGATTATCAGCTGCACCGGCGCCAACCTGGAGGAAGACATCTTCAACCTCGTGGCCCACGACTTCTACGAGCGCGTGCCCAACTACCGCGACCTCACGCCCGCCGACGAGCACGAACTGCTCAAGCGCCACATGAACCGCGTGACCGACACCTGCATTCCCGAAGAAGAGGCCATGCGCCGCCTAGAGCATGTGGTGCTGAAGTTTTGGGAGAAGGCCGACAAGGCCGGCAAGGCGTACTTTCCGCACGAGTTTTTCTACCAAATCCTGCTCTCGGGCGAGTTGGAGCAGTACTACCAGATTGACCCCAAAGATTCGTGGATGCTGGCCGCGGCCGAGAAAAATCTGCCCATCATTTGCCCGGGCTGGGAGGATTCGACGCTCGGCAACATCTACGCCGGCCACGTCATCACGGGCGACATCACGAACGTGCACACCATGCGCACGGGCATCCAGTACATGATTTACTTGGCCGACTGGTACACCAAAACCGCCACTGACGAGAGCAAGATCGGCTTTTTCCAGATTGGCGGCGGCATCGCCGGCGACTTCCCCATCTGTGTGGTGCCCATGCTGCACCAGGATTTACAGCGCCACTCGGTGCCGCTGTGGGGCTATTTCTGCCAGATTTCGGACTCGACGACGAGCTACGGTAGCTACTCAGGGGCCGTGCCCAATGAGAAAATCACCTGGGGCAAACTGGGCGAGAAAACGCCCAAGTTCATCATCGAGAGCGACGCGACAATTGTGGCGCCGCTGATTTTCGCCATTGTGCTGGGGCAATAATTCTCCGGCCGTATAACATACAGCCAAGGGGCCGGCCGCTGATTACGCAGCCGGCCCCTTTCTTTTTATAGGCTTAACTACTTGCAGCTTATCGCCAAACGGCGGCTACTGTGGTATCAGCGATGCTGAGGTGGGCAGGCACGGTGCTCAGATCAAGGGTGCCGGTGGTATGGCGGTCGCGCACGGTAATGCGCAGCTGGTAGCGCCGCGCGGGCAGTTCCTGGAGGTTGACGGCGCTGCGGGCGGGGCCAAGATCGGTGGTCATGCCATCGTGGACGACGCCGCAGTAGCGCAGGTTGATTACGTCGTCTTGCCTGATCAGACTGGTGATTAGCTTGTCACTACCGCTCGAATTAACAAGGTTGTCTTTACTAAGCAAAAACGTTTCGACAGTGCCCGGCAGCTGTACGGCTTGCTGCTGCGTGCGCAACAGTACCCGGTAGCCGCTGGGGGCCGGCTCACCGCAGTTTTCTTGCGCCGCCAACCCGGCCTCAGCACCAGGAACGGGGTCGTCGCTTTTGCGGCAGCTGAGCAGCGCGAGGGAGGCGGCGAGGAGCAAAGGCAGGCGCACACGGGGCACAGGCAAGAGGGTTCGGACGACGGGAAGACCCGTCCGCCAGGGTAAAGGTTGCATCGTTGGCACCTGTAAATTTACTGCTGCCCCGAACGCAAAGCGGCACCCGCGCAAGGTGCCGCTTTGCATTCGGGGCCTTGCTTGAACGAAGATTGGTCGGAATGGCTACACCTAAAAGCTGCCTCCCATAGACTGGCAGCCCCAGCACCAAGCGAAGAAGGACCGCAGCCGCTCGTGCTTGCGCTCTTTCTTCTGAGATTTGGCCATGGCCTTGGCGGCCAGCTCGGCGGGGCTGAGAACGGCGGCATTGCTTTCAACAACGAGTACAGGGGCGACGGGCAGCTGTGGTTGGATGTTCATGGCCATAAGATATTGGGTGGGACAGACATTAGGATCAAGTGACGCATTGATATTAAGCAATTTTGAGGGGAAAAGCAACTGGGTCTTTCTGTTTGGGCTTGTCGAAAATATTTTTCGCACCGGTTTTTGGGTCGTCGGCGCATCCCGGGGCCCTTACTTTCGTTTGACCGATCCATGACCGACCTGCTTCCTGCCTCCCTGCGCCTCAACGGACGCGACTTTACCTATGCTGCCCTCCAGCAGTACCTGCCCTCCGCCGGCGGGCACCTCAACGGCTACGAGGCGCGGGTGCTGGAACGGGTGCGCGAATGGCTGACCGGCAGCCAGGAATTCATCCTTACCACGTCGGGCTCGACGGGCACGCCCGCGCCTGTGGCGCTGCGGCGGCGCCAACTCGAAGCTTCGGCCCGCCGCACGGGCGACTTCTTCGACCTGGGACCCGGCGACCGGGCCCTGGTTTGCCTCAACTGCGAATACATCGGCGGGCTGATGATGCTGGTGCGCGGCCTAGAACGGCAACTACACCTAACCGTCGTGGAATCCCAGGCTGATCCGTTCACACTACTGGCGGCAGCCGATGAGTTTGATTTTGCGGCCTTCGTGCCCTTACAACTGCGGGCCGTGCTGGCGGCCGGCCACGCCCCGCGCTTGAATCGCATGAAAACCGTGCTGGTGGGCGGCGCGCCGGTCGACGCGGCGCTACTAGAAACCCTCCAGAGCCTCACCGTGCCGGTATTTCTCACCTACGGTATGACCGAAACCTGCTCGCACGTGGCCTTGCGCCGGCTCAACGGCCCCCGGGCCGCTACGAGTTTCCGGGTGCTGCCGGGCATCGCGGCGGGGCAGGACGAACGTGGCTGTTTGACCTTACGAGGCGATGTGACCGACGACCAGCTAGTCGTCACCAACGACCGGGTGAAGCTGCTCGACGCCCACACCTTCGAATGGCTGGGCCGGGCCGATTTCATTATCAACTCGGGCGGCGTGAAAGTGCAGGCCGAAAAAGTAGAGCTAGTGCTCGATGTGGCCCTGAACGAAATTAACGAGCCCCGCCGTTGCTTCGTGGCCGGCCAGCCCGACGCCCGCTTAGGCGAGGCCGTGACGGCTTTCGTTGAGGGCCCAGCCCTGGCCCCGGCAGCCGACGCCCGGCTGCGCGAGCTGCTAGATGCCCGCCTGGATAAGTACGAGCGGCCCCGGCAATTCACCTACGTGCCCGAATTCCAAACCACGGCCACCGGTAAACTCGACCGCCTGGCAACGCTGCGCGGGCTCGGAGCCTTCGGTGCGGCTCTGTGACGCCCTACTTTTACAAGAACGTGGGGCCCTTGGCTGCTCGTGCTAGGCAACGGGCGGCGCGCCTTCGACAGCCTCGCGGTGGGCGGGCTGGGCGTGGGCTACCAGCTGTATCTCGACACGCTGCGCAATGAGCTCAGCGCAAGCTGTTTCCTGCTGCGCAAATAAACCCGGTACTATAACGGCCTGCACCGGCGGGTGCTGCGGCACTCGCTGCGCTTCAAGGGCTAGTGTACTTGGGAGGCCGCCGCGCTCAGCAAGCTGGTGTACTACCAGCCGGCCGCGTCCGATTTCAACGACGATTACCGCGTGAACGGCACGGCGGCCCTGGCTGTGCGCCTCCCGCGCCACCTGGCCCCAGCCGCCATCTACGCCTAACTCACTCGAAAACGTCAATGTAGAAGGCCGCGCGCCCGCCAACGCCAATCTATCGATGGGCTTTACCTACACGGCAGCCAGGTAAAAAGTTAGCGGTGGTCTAATTTGGGAGGGTTTCCGTATTTAGGAAGATGATAAATACGCCCGCTATTTGCGCCAAGTGCGCTAGTGTTAACCTGCAACGGAACGGGGCGCGCGACGGCTATGCCCGCTACCGTTGCACGGCTTGTGGGCACCAAGCGCGGCTCGTGCCCGCGGCCGTGGCGCGTGCCACCCGCTACGCGCAAGTGGACCGGCTCTTGGCTGAGCGCAACTCGCAACGCAGCATTGTGCGGGTCACGGGCGTTTCGCGCGTGACGGTGGCCCGCCTGG
>JANPOR010000601.1:0-10799 GCA_031428075.1 Hymenobacter sp.
CATCATAGCGGTGCACCGTCACAATGGGCTTGCGGCCGGCCGGCAGCTCGTCAATCACGCTCACGTCGAGGTCGCCGTACAGCGTCATGGCCAGCGTGCGCGGGATGGGCGTGGCCGTCATCACCAGCACGTGCGGGATGACGTGCGGATTCTTCTGCCACAATTTTGAGCGCTGTGCTACCCCAAAGCGGTGCTGCTCGTCCATGATCGTTAGGCCCAGGTTGCGGAACTGCACCACGTCCTCGAGCAAAGCGTGGGTGCCCACCAACATGTGCATCGTGCCGTTGCGCAACTGCTCATGTAGCACGCGCCGCTCGGCCGTGCGGGTGCTGCCCGTGAGCTTGCCCAAGTGGATGCCTAGTGCGTCGGCGTATACTTTCAGGCCCGTATAGTGTTGGTCAGCCAGGATTTCGGTGGGGGCCATTAGACAACTCTGGGCGCCGTTGTCGGCCGCCATCAACATGGCGATGAAGGCCACGATGGTTTTGCCCGAACCCACGTCCCCTTGCAACAACCTGTTCATCTGCTGGCCGTTGCAAAAGTCTTTGTAGATATCGTGGATAACCCGCTTTTGGGCCCCCGTGAGGTCAAAAGTCAGGTGATTGTTGTAGAAATCAACTAATGTGGGGACTTCCTTGAAGATTTGACCGGCCAGCGTGGCTTTGCGCTGGTCTTTTTGTCGCAACAGCTTGAGCTGTACATAGAAAAGCTCCTCAAATTTAAGCCGGAACTGAGCCGCCGCTAGTAGGTCCGGGGTGTGGGGAAAGTGAATCTGCTGCATGGCCTGGGCCTTGCCCATGAGCGCGTATTGCTCCAGCATGGCCGGCGAAAGCGACTCGCCCACGTGCGGCAGGGCAATTTTCAGCAAGTCGGCCACCATGCGCATGATGGCTCTGCTGTCGACGCGGTGGTAATTTTTGAGCTTCTCGCTGGTATTGTATACCGGCTGCAAAAAACTCTGGCCGGGCTTGGCTTCGGTTACTTCCTCCAACTCGGGATGGGCCATCTGGGGCCGTCCGTTGAATATCGTTGGCTTGCCGAATACGATGTACTCTTTTTGGTTTTGCACGATTTGCTGCATCCACTTCAGCCCCTTGAACCACACCAAGTCCAGGTCGCTGCTAGCGTCGCTGAGCGTGGCCGTCAGGCGCTGCTTGGGCCCCTCGCCCACCAGTTGGCGATTGCGCAAAATACCCTTTACCTGCACGTAAGGCAAGTCTTCGTGCAAGTCAACGATGTGATAAAACTGCGTGCGGTCGAGGTAGCGGAAAGGGTAACGTTGAATCAGGTCGCCGTAGGTGAACAGCCCGAGCTCTTTGCCCAGCAGCTGCCCCCGTTGCGCCCCCACGCCTCGCAAAAACTCCAGCCGGGTATGAAAAAAGTTGCTCATTGGTTAGCTGTTAGCCATTAGCTGTTAGATAGATAAGGTTAGTTGTTGAATTCAATGTAAGCCCAACAACAGCGTTACTTATATTTCAGCGTGTTCAGCATCTGTACCATATCGGTTTTCACGTACTCAATCACCGGCGCCAATGAGTCGTTGGCGGTGGCGGTTTGAAAGTACAGGGCCCCCCGCAAAAAGTGTTTGGTGCTGTCGGTGGTGTAGAACTGGAACTGGCTCGGCACTTCACCCTGCAGCTCGAACACCGAGGCGCGCATTCCACCGGGCATTTTCAAAATCCGCTCGTCGATGGCTGTAGCCTTTACCTGGTGCTTGCCCGTGAGCTTGCGGGCGTCCTCCATCATCTTGTTGTAGAGGCGCTTGTCGCGGGTCACGTCCATGTAGGTAATCTGCACGTTGGCGTGGAGCCGCGGGTAATAAATGTTCAGCCAGTGCGGCTGGGCCATGTACGACGAGTCGCGCTTCACCACCGCGTACCGCGAGTACGCGAACGTGTAGGGGTGGCCGCCCGGCAGCGGCTGGTAGCGGTGGGGCGGCAGCACGATGCGGTTGTATCCCTTGGGTTTGGGCGTGAAATCGGGCGTGGCCGTGCAAGCAGCCAGCCCAAGGCTCAGGGTCCCCAGCCAAGCCAGACGGCGCCCCAGGCGCGGCAAAATCGAAAAATGTATCACGGATTATTGTTGGTGGTCGCCGCTCTTCAAAGGTACTCCCGGCCCGCTGCAACGAAAAAAGCCCCGGCGCAGTGCCGGGGCTTTTAAATACAATATGACTCTGCTGGTGCCGCTAAAAAGGCAGTTGGTCGAGTTCCGGCTCCTGCCGGAAGCTAACCGACACTTCGGCGCCGCCGGTGGCGGCTGGGGTCCCAACTGCGCTGCCCGGGCGGGTCCCCAGCATCGAAATTTCGTCCGCTATGATTTCGGTGATGTAGCGGGTTTGCTGATCCTTATCCTGATATTGGCGGGTGCGCAGCTTGCCTTCGATGTACACTTGTTGGCCTTTTTTGAGGAATTTATCGGCCATCTCCGCCAAGCCACGCCAAGCGGAAATATTGTGCCATTCGGTGCGCTCCACGCGCGTACCCTGTTTGTCCTTGTAGTACTCGTTGGTGGCCAGCGTGAAGTGAGCTACGCTCACGCCGCCTTCCAAGTGCCGTACCTCGGGATCCTTGCCCAGGTTGCCCACTAAAATTACTTTGTTTACTCCGGCCATGACGGTGGGGTGGTTTAAGGTGGTAAAATGCGTTTTACCTCGCAAATCTAAGGTGCTATAAAAATACGCACTTTAAAACAATTTACCAAATATTTTAGTTAAAAATATCAAATATTGCCCAAATAATTGGCAATAAGCTGCGGCTTCGGAAGCTCTTCAATCTCAGCCGTCGTATAGGCCCGCAAGCCGGTGTCGTGCAGGGCACTGGCGGGTAGGGCCCCGGCCAACCATACCGTGTGGAACCGCGCTTCCAGCTTTTGGTGGCTCAGCACGTGGCGGAGCAGGAGCGAGGGCCCTGGCTCCGCCACGCGACGGGTATCGAGCCGGCCGCCCAGGGCTTCCACGTGCCGCTGCACTTCGGCTGCCTCCAACTCCAGGCCAGTGGTTTCGACGAGGGCAAAGTCGTAGAGGCCCTGCCAGATGTCCTTCTCGCCGCGCTTTTTCAGATACATCGCGTCGCCGTGCCGCAGCACTAGGTAGTGCAGGTAGCGCACCCGCGCTGCTTTGGTCTTGCTTTTCACCGGCAGCAGCGCTACTTGCCCGTGCTGAAACGCCCAGCACGCGCTCTGCAAGGGGCAAAACAGGCAATCGGGCCGCGTCGGGGTGCATTGCAGGGCCCCGAACTCCATTATGGCTTGGTTAAAATCGGCCGGCGCGGTGGGCGGGATGTGCTGGTCGGCCAAGGCCTGAAACTCCTTGCGCGAGGATGGGGCCGCGATATCGGAATGTAGCCCGAATACCCGCGCCAATACCCGGTACACGTTGCCGTCGAGCACGGCCACCGCCTCATCAAACGCAAACGAAGCAATGGCCGCGGCAGTGTAGGGCCCCACGCCACGCAACTGCAACAAGCCAGCGTAAGTGGCCGGGAACTGGCCGCTGTGCTCGTTCACCACTTGCTGAGCGGTGTGGTGCATGTTCCGGGCCCGGGAATAGTAGCCCAAGCCTTGCCACAGGCGCAGAACCTCCTGCTCGGGGGCGGCGGCCAAATCCTGCACCGTAGGGTAAGTAGCCAGAAAGGCTTCGTAATAAGGAAGGCCTTGTGCCACGCGGGTTTGCTGTAAAATAACCTCGGATAGCCAGATGGCGTACGGATCACGGGTGTGGCGCCAAGGCAAGTCGCGGTGGTGGCGCGGGTACCAAGCCAGTAGCGCAGCAGTTAGCGTGGAAGGTTGGCGGGTGGGTTTAGCCAAAATTTTGAGGACGAATAAATTGGGCCAGGGCCCTATCGAAGGTGATGATTGGAAAAACCCAAAAAAGAGGCTACCTTTGTGGCCCGATTTCATAAGCGAACCACCTACCGGGCAAGGGCTTACGCGGAAAGCGGGTTTTTTACTGCCCAGATTCTTATTTTTTTACCCTAAGTACCTAACCAACGTGACTAAAGCAGAGGTAATCGCCGAAATTTCGCAGAAAACCGGCATCGAGAAAGCAGATGTGTTGATGACCGTGGAGGCCTTTTTCAAAGTAGTGAAGGACTCGATGACCGAAGGCAATAACATCTACGTGCGTGGCTTCGGCTCTTTCGTCAACAAGAAGCGCGCCCGGAAAGTGGCCCGCAACATCTCGAAAAACACGTCGCTCATCATTGAGGAGCACTACATTCCGAGCTTCAAGCCGTCGAAAACCTTCGTGGCTAAGATCAAAAACAGCAAAAAAGTTAAGGCCACGGCCGCCAAAGCCTAGCTTTCGGTTGTTGGTCACCCGTTAACTACCGGTTCCGCCGCCGGCGCCTTCCCAAAATAGGGGAAGCCCGGCGGCTGGTTTTTTCTATGGCTGCTTTCGCTTCCCGTCCCGCCGCACACAAAGTACTGGTCCTGGTCCTCGCCCTGACGTTGATCGGTGGCCTCTTTGTGTTGCCTAAGGGCATCGTGAAGCCCAAAGAAGGCAAAGGCAAGTTAACCCAAGATGCGGGCCGCACGGCCAACCGCGACGGCGGTGGCCCGGCCACCAATGGTTCCAAGGCCGATGCTTCGTCGGGCCCCGTGTCAGCGGAGGCTGGGCCAGTGACACACCCGGGCAGCCCAACGGCCGCTGCGCCTCACACCACCGCTACGTCCGCCCAGCGCCAGGAGTTAAACCAATTGCTAGCCCAGTTCACGAGCGCTGGTAGCCCAGTCAAACGGGCTGAAACGGCCACCTTACTGGCCCGCCGCTATGAAAACGTGCAGCGCTTCGACAGCGCCGGCTATTACTACGAGCAGGTAGCGGCGGCACAACCGGGCCCTCAAGTATTGCAACAGGCGGCAGATGCTTATTTTCAGGCCTTTAGCTTCGCATCGTCGGATGAGCGCATCAAGCTGCTGGGCGGTAAGGCCCGGGAGTTGTACACGAAAGTCCTTGCTAAGAACCCCGACAACCTTGATGCCAAAACCAACCTGGGCATGGCCTATATGGCCTCTGATAACCCCGTACAGGGCGTAGCATTGTTGCGCGAAGTGCTGGCCGTTGACCCCCGTAACGAGAAAGCCCTCTATGATTTGGGCATTCTGGCAGTGCAAAGCAACCAGTTCGATAAAGCAGTGGAACGCTTTCAGCAACTGGTGAAGGTTAACCCCAAGAATGTGAACGCCCAATTTTATTTGGGTGTAACCTCGGCCCGAACGGGTGCCAAAGATCAGGCCCGCGCCGCTTTTGTGGCGGCCAAGAACCTCAGCAACGACCCGGCGCTGGCTGCATCTGTGGAAGAAGAGCTAGCCAAATTAAAATAACTTAACTCACACCCAACAACTTAACCTACAAGCATATGCCCTGCGGTAAAAAAAGAAAGCGCCATAAGATTGCCACCCACAAGCGTAAAAAGCGCCTGCGCAAGAATCGTCACAAGAAGAAGTAAGCCGCCCTACGGGGTGCTTCGACGGCCGGTAGTTCCTCAAACCGATCGGCTTGTTCATCTCTCACAGTAGCCTCCCAGATGCGGCGGGTGTGTACTTTTCCCGTGGCTCGCGAGGGAAGTCAGAACATTGGGTTCTGGCTTCCCTTTTGCTGGTTCTAGGGTAATGATATCCACCCATCTATCGGGGCTTCTATAACTAAATAAGACATTGAGTAATGAATTAGTGATTAATTCAACTCAGGAAGGCGAGCGGATTGCGCTGTTGCAGGACAAGCGGTTGATTGAATACCACTTCGACCGCAACGACACCAACTACTCGGTGGGCGACATCTTCCTGGGCACTGTGAAAAAGGTGATGCCCGGCCTCAACGCGGCCTTTGTGGACATCGGCTACGAAAAAGACGCGTTTCTGCATTATGGCGACTTGGGCGAGCAGTACCCGTCGCTCACGAAGTGGGTGCGGGGTGTGCAAAATGGGAAGGCTGGGGCAGTTGGCCTCGACCAGTTTACGTTTGAGCCGCTACTCGAAAAAGTTGGCAAGGCCGACAGCGTGTTCAAGAAGGGCCAGCAGATGGTGGTGCAAATTATCAAGGAGCCCATCTCCACCAAAGGTCCCCGGGTGAGCACCGACATTTCGATGGCCGGCCGCTACCTCGTGCTGATGCCGTTTTCGAACACGATTAGCGTAAGCAAGAAAATCGTGAGCAAAGCGGAGCGTGACCGGCTCAAACGTCTCATTGCCAGTATTAAACCCGAGAATTTTGGGGTGATTATCCGCACTGTGGCGGAGGGCCGTGACGTGGCTGAGCTGGATAAGGACATGCAAGACATGGTGGGCAACTGGGAACAGTTGGCCGCCACGTTGCGTACGGCCAAGCCGGCCGACAAAGTACTGGGCGAGTTGGGACGCACGTCGTCGATGTTGCGAGACTTGCTCAATGAGTCGTTCGACAGCATTCTGGTCGATGCACCGGCCATGTACGAGGAAATGCGCGACTACTTGCAGAAGATTGCGCCCGACAAACTTGGGCTGCTAAAGCTACACAACGGTAAGATCAAAATTTTTGAGCAAACCGGCATCGAAAAACAGCTTAAAACACTGTTTGGCAAGACCGTAACCGTGCCGGGCGGAGGCTATCTAGTCATTGAACACACCGAGGCTCTACACGTTATCGACGTAAATTCGGGCAGCAAGAGCAACCAAGAAAACGACCAAGAAGCCACGGCGTTAATGATTAACCTGTTGGCCGCTAAAGAGGTAGCACGACAGCTACGCTTGCGTGACATGGGCGGTATCATTGTGGTCGATTTCATCGACATGCGCTCGGCTGAAAGCCGCAAGCGGGTGGAAGACGCTGTGCGTGATGTGATGAAAGCCGATAAAGCTAAGTTCACAGTGTTGCCGCTGACCAAATTTGGGCTGCTGCAAATCACGCGGCAGCGCGTACGCCCGGCCGAAACCATCGTAACCGGTGAGGTGTGCCCTACCTGCGGCGGTACAGGTCGTATCTCGGCCTCCATTCAAGTGACGGACGATATCGATAACAGCATCGATGACTTGCTAGTGAACCAAAACCAGTCGGGCCTCACGCTGTCGGTGCACCCGTTCTTGTACGCCTACTACACAAAGGGCCTAGTTTCACGTCAGATGAAGTGGTATCTGAAATACTATAAGTGGGTGAAACTGGTGAAAGACAGTAGCCTGGGCCTCACTGATTACCGCATTGAAGATGAGCGCGGCGAGGAAATTCAACTCCGCTCCATGACTGCTGCTATGAGCAAGGCACAAGACCGAGAAGTAGAGTTCACCGATTAGTTGTCGGTCACTAGGTGACTAAAACTCTCTAAAACAAGAAACCCCGGCTGCAAACGCAACCAGGGTTTTTTGTTGCCTAATCATTTACTGGTTAAAATTTCATCCCCAAATCTAGCGCAAACACGTTGTTTTTAATCGTGACGTCAGTAAAATTCCGGGTCTTCTCAAAATAGTGGTCAAGGTTAATAAGGCCGCGGTGGTAGCTGAAGCCAGCTAGCACTTTGGTGCTTTTGCCTAATTGGTATTCCACACCAGCCCCCAGTAGGGCGTTAGCATCGAGGGAGAAAACGTGGTCGGAAGCCCCGGTTTCGTTGTTGTTATCGTAAGGGTCCTTGTAAAATTTCTCGCCGTTAATGCGCGTGGCAATTGGTACGGCTAGCGAGCCGCCGAGCTGGAAATAAAGCCGAGTTGCGGGGGCCAGCTCATTGGTGAAGAGCTTAACAGTGGCGGGTATTTCGAGGTATTGCGCGGCGATTTTCTGGCTAACGCGGGTGCCGACTGAGGAAGACGAAGCCGGATCGTGCTCAGTATAGGAAATGGTGCCGCCCTTTCCCGTTAAAAATAAGCCTGAACTGAAGGCATAGTTTTCGCCGAAAAAGTAATCCACGATGAGCCCACCGCCGAAGCTGAACTTGCCGTTCTCACTAGTAAATGCTGTACTGGAGGGCGATTCAGCGCGCAAACTCGTAATGGACGGCGATATTTTGATGCCAATTTCGACTTGGGCCGAGGCCACTGTGGCACTGGTCGCAAGGGCCGATAGGGTGAGGAATAGTTTTTTCATAAAATGGGTAGTGAAAGAATACTAGGAAAGTTGCAGGCCCGAGCTCGGGTTTAGGCTAATTTTACCCGAAAGTAGAAACGAGTGGACAAGAAAAGAATTGCCAGACGCAGAACCTGGCCCATTTTGCTGGTTGCTGGACTAGTATTGGCCGGCTGTGGTCAAAGCCAACAACTTGGCTGCCGGCCTGATGCCGCCGCGGGGGCCCTCATGACCTCGGTACAAGTGCAGCGGTTGGAAGCACCATTTTTCCAAATTAAGGGCCCTGCCGGTGCGGTGGCGTTCATGACTGCACACCCGGTTTTTGCGCGCTATTACTTGCAGCGGCGTACCGCAACCGATACAACCGGGGCTGCTGCCCTGGCCCGTCTGGCTACCGAGCCGCACCTGCGCGAGTTATCCCAGCAAACAGCCGCTGCCTTCCCCGACGGTACCGCGCTGGGCCGCGACCTAGGGGCCCTGTTTGGGCGGGTGAAGTATTATTTTCCGGGGTTCCGGGCCCCGCAGGCCACCACGTTCGTGAGTGGGTTTGAGGGCAAGGACATCTTTGTGAACGATAGTTTGCTGGTGCTCAGCCTCGATTGGTTTGCTGGGCCCCAGGTTAAGTTCCGGCCCGTAGAGATGCCCAAGTACATGCTGCGCAACTACACGCCTGCGCACCTACTACCGGCGCTGGCCCTGCGTGTGGCCACTAAGTACAACCGCCACGAACTGACCGCCAACACCATGCTCGACGGAATGGTGAGTGGGGGCAAGGCGCTGTATTTTGCCGGCCGGGTGCTACCCTGTACTCCCGATTCGCTACTACTGGGGTACACCCGGAAAGAAATGGTGGGTGTGACGACCAACGAAGTCAAAGTCTGGGCCCATTTTCTAGAGCAAAACCTGCTATACAACACCACGCCCTTTACCATCCAGAAGTATGTGGGCGAGCGGCCCAATGTGCCCGAAATCGATGCCACTTGCCCCGGCCGGGTGGGCCAATGGGTAGGGCTGCAAATCGTGCGCAAGTACATGGACGGCCACCCCGACGTGACGTTGGCCCAACTCATGGCCGAGCGCAGCGCCCAAAAGCTACTGAACGAGTCGCACTACCGGCCGAAAAAGGGCTAAAAGTCATGACTTATAATTTGTAATTCCCGCCGTGCATATCGCCGTTTTCAATCAATACCACACCAATCCCGACTGCCCAGCTACCAGCCGGCATTATGCACTGTTGGCCCATATTGCCAAATCCCACCGCGTGACGCTACTGACCACATCTGCCTGGGACGGGCAGCGCCTCACGCGGGAATTTGCCTGGCTGCCGCCCGGAGTCGATTGCCGAACGGTTAATATCTCCTATACCAACCGGATGGGCCCTGGACGGCGGGTGATGGCCTTCGCACAATACGCCGCCTGGGCCGTACGCGAGGGATTGCGCATGGAGCGGCCCGACGTAATTTGGGGCATTAGCACGCCGTTGACGGCGGCTTGGGCTGCGGCGCAGGTGGCGCGCTGGCGGCGGGTGCCGTGGGTATTCGAGGTGCAGGATTTGTGGCCCGCTTTTCCGGTGGCGATGGGGGTCATACCCACGGCCCTGGCCCGGCAACAGCTGTTTGCGTTGGAAAAACGACTGTACCGCAACGCCCGACACATTATGCCGCTCTCGCCCGACATGACGCACTATGTGACCGGTCTGGGTGTGCCGGCCGCGAAAGTGACCACTGTGCTCAACGGCACCGACTTCGACTTGGCGGCCCGTGCTACGCCCGCCGCCGTGGCTGCGCTACGGCAGGCCCTGGGCCTTGAAGGTAAAAAAGTGGTGCTTTATGCCGGCACCTTTGGCCGGGCCAACGACATTCCTACGCTGGTGGCCGCCGCCGAAACCCAAGTAGCCATTGATCCTGACGTGGCGTGGTTGTTTCTGGGCCATGGCTACTACGAGCCGCTGGTAGCGGCGGCGGCGGCGCGTTGGCCCGGGCGCATCCGGTTGGTAGGCGGGCAGCCACGCCACGCAGTATTCGTGTGGTTTGGGCTGGCCGATTTGGCGGTCGTATCGTTCTTAGCTCTGCCGGTGCTCGATGCTAATTCGCCGGCCAAGCTGTACGACGCGCTGGCGGTGGGCACGCCAGTGGTCGTCACCAATCGGGGCTGGACCAAAACGCTTGTTGAAACGCACGGTTGCGGCTGGTACACGCCCGCCGGCGATGCGCCCCAATTGGCGACTTGCCTGCGCAATTTGTTGGCCCAGCCTGCTTTGCTGCAAGCTGCCGGCCGGTGCGGGCAGAACCTAGCCCGGCAGGAGTTTGACAGGCAGCAGCTGGCCGTCGTGGTGCAGCGCGTGTTGGAAAAGGCGGCGTAAATTAAAACGTCCCGAGGCTGTTCATAGCTGTTTAGTGCCGCGCTTAGGTTTGGCAGCTGTTTTTTCAGGGGCCCCATCTACGCCTAGCAGCGGCGCGACGTTTTTCTCAAAATACCGGCAACTAGCGGACAGCGGGCAGACGCCGCACTTGGGGCTACGCGCCACGCAGATGTAGCGGCCGTGCAGAATCAGCCAGTGGTGGGCTTTGGGAATGAGGGCTTGGGGGATGTGGCGAACCAGCGCTTTTTCCACGGCCAGGGGCGTCGTGGCGGTTTTGGGTACCAAGCCCAAACGGTGCGAAACCCGAAACACGTGGGTATCGACGGCCATGGCCGGCTGGTTGTAAATCACTGATACCACCACGTTAGCCGTTTTCCGGCCCACACCGGGCAGGCGCTGGAGCTCGTCGAG
>JANPOR010000602.1:0-8488 GCA_031428075.1 Hymenobacter sp.
GCCAAGCCGGTCAGCAGCACAAGGGAAGAAATAATGCTTTTCATTGGGAATCTAAAGGTTGTTAAAAATGAAAAAATTGATGGTGAAAAATTAAGACATTATTAACCGGTGCGAAGGCACAAAAGTTAAAAATCAAGCCGGAAGTTGTCTCTTTCGACAAGTCTAAGGCGGCGAACAGCTTCGTTTGCTCGGCGAACCTATGCTTCCAGCACTTCAGCGGCGGGCAGCGCGTCGCTCGTCACGAGGTCTTTTTCCAGGCGCAGGTTTTCGATGATGAACTGCTGGCGGTCGGGCGTGTTCTTGCCCATGTAGTAAGCGAGCACCTGCTGGGTGCTGCGGTAGTGAGAGTCCTCTCAAGCAGGGTGGCCAGCCGCCCGAATGGACCGACGCGGACCTAGACATGAAAGCAAAAAAGCCCCCGACCAGGATTCTGGCCGGGGGCTTTTTTGCTTGTAAACCGGATGACTACTTGATCGTTATGTCGGCCCGGATTTCGCCGGCCGGGTAAGCCATAGTGTGCAGGTTAACGTAGAGTCCATTGCTGACCAAAGCGGCAGCATTCGCAGGGGTGAGTATGAACACGCCCGCAATGGGCGACACGTAACCGTCTTGAGCGGCGTTATTTTTGGGAATGTCAATGGCTATCGGGCCAGTCGCGCCCGGTGCCCCGATATGGAAATGCGCACCTAGGGGCGTCAGGCCCGTGAAGGTAATCGAATATTTAAACGTGTTCGAAGTCTTGTCGAAGCTACCCGCAATGGTGCCCCTGCCGGCAGAAGTGACCATAGGAACCTGCTGGGTGCCGTCGAGGACACCAATTATGGGAAGTGCTGGATCCGAGGGGGCGGGATCAGTTCTTTTGCAAGCGGTAGAGGCCACTAAGCCGACTAACAGCAAGACAGAAGAGAGAAGATTTTTCATGTTGACCTGAGAGGTTTCTGTAGTGGTTAAGAATGACAAATATAGCCAGTATGAAGGGACAAGGTTGAGAACTAAGTCAAAAATTAATTTCCCTCAGCAGAATCAGGGCGGCAAAATGTGCGGGTCGCGTGGGGCCCTTACGCTTCCAGCACTTCAGCGGCGGGCAGCGCGTCGCTCGTCACGAGGTCCTTTTCCAGGCGCAGGTTTTCGATGATGAACTGCTGGCGGTCGGGCGTGTTCTTGCCCATGTAGTAAGTGAGCACCTGTTGGATGCTGCGGTCGGACTGCAAAATCACCGGCTCCAACTTGATGTTGTCGCCGATGAAGCGGCCAAACTCATCGGGTGAAATCTCGCCCAGGCCCTTGTAGCGGGTGATTTCGGGGTTGCGGCCCAGCTTGCGCATGGCGGCCTGCTTCTCGCCTTCGTTGTAGCAATAAATGGTTTCCTTCTTGTTGCGAACTCGGAACAGGGGCGTTTCGAGAATGAACACGTGGCCGTTGCGCACCAAATCGGGGAAAAACTGGAGGAAAAATGTGAGCAGCAGCAGCCGGATGTGCATTCCGTCCACGTCGGCGTCGGTGGCGACGACCACCCGGTTATACCGCAGGCCTTCCAGCCCTTCTTCGATGTTGAGGGCGTGCTGCAAGAGGTTGAACTCCTCGTTTTCGTACACGATTTTTTTCTTCAAGCCGTAGCAGTTCAGCGGCTTGCCGCGCAGGCTGAACACGGCTTCCAGCTCCACGTTGCGGCTCTTGGTGATGCTACCCGAAGCCGAGTCGCCCTCGGTGATGAAGAGTGTGGTGAGCAGCTCTTTTTCAGTTTCCTTGGTTTCGCCCAAGTGCAGGCGGCAGTCGCGCAGCTTGCGGTTGTGGAGGTTGGCTTTTTTGGCGCGCTGGTTGGCCAGCTTTTTCACGCCCGCCATGTCCTTGCGCTCCCGCTCGCTCTGCATGATGCGCTTGAGCAGGGCCTCGGCGGTGGCGGGGTTCTTGTGCAGGTAGTTGTCGAGGTGCTCCTTCAAAAAGTCCAGAATGAAGCCGCGCACCGTGGGGCCCTCGTCGCCCATGTTAATAGAGCCCAGCTTGGTTTTGGTCTGGCTCTCAAACACGGGCTCCTGCACCCGCACCGACACGGCTGCGATGATGGAGCCGCGCACGTCCGCCGCGTCGAAATCTTTCCGGTAAAACTCACGCAGCGTTTTCACCACCGCCTCGCGGAAAGCGGCCAGGTGCGTGCCGCCCTGCGTGGTGTACTGCCCGTTCACGAACGAGTAGTATTCCTCGCCGTAGTCGTTGCCGTGGCTGAGGGCAATTTCGATGTCGGGGCCCTTGAGGTGAATAATCGGGTAGCGCAGGTGCTCCACGTCGGCCTTGCGGGCGAGCAGGTCGAGCAGGCCGTTTTCGGAGTAATATTTCTGGCCGTTGAAGTTAATAATGAGCCCGGCGTTGAGGTACACGTAGTTCCAGACCTGGTTTTCGAGGTACTCCGGGATGAAGCGGTAATTCTTGAAAATGGTGTCGTCGGGCTGGAAGGTCACCAGCGTGCCGTTGCGCTGCGGGGTTTTCTGGGGCTTGGGGTCCTGCACGAGCCGGCCCTGGGCAAACTCGGCCGACTTCATTACGCCTTCGCGCACGCTCTGCACCAGGAAGTAGCCGCTGAGGGCATTCACGGCCTTGGTACCCACGCCGTTGAGGCCCACCGACTTCTGGAACACCTTGGAATCGTACTTGCCCCCGGTGTTAATTTTACTCACCACATCCACCACTTTGCCCAGTGGAATGCCGCGGCCGTAGTCGCGCACCTGCACCCGCGAATCCGAAATCTTAATGTCGATGGTGCGGCCGTGGCCCATCACGTGCTCGTCGATGCAATTGTCGACCACCTCCTTCACCAGTACATAAATGCCGTCGTCGTAAGCCGAGCCGTCGCCGAGCTTGCCGATGTACATGCCGGGGCGCAGGCGGATGTGCTCACGCCAGTCCAGGGACCGGATGCTGTCTTCGGTGTAGCCGTGGGTGGGGGCCGGCGGGGTAAGTTCGTCGCTCATGATAAAAAATCCGTATGGGGCAATTACAGGGTAAAATAACGCACAAAAAAGTGGCCGTTCGCTCGCCCGGCTGCCAGGCAGCTTAGCCAGGGCCGCCAATGCAATTAGTTACTTTAGCTAACCCCGGTGGGCAGTCTCCGGTTCGCCGCGCCCGTATTCTTCATCCTTCTTCGTTTCAAGGCTATGCCCTCACCTACTACTTCCCCGCCGGTCCCGGCGCGCGTCCTGCCGCCGCCCAATAACTTTAACGCGCCCCGCAACCTGCCCTCGCCCATGCAGCACCACGTGTCGGCCGAAATCAAGCAGTCGGGGGCCGTGCAGTACACGTTCATGCTCATCGGCCTCACGCTGCTGGTGTACGTGCTGCACGCGCTCGACAGCATCTTGCTACCAATTTTGTTCGCGGCCCTACTCGCCGTGCTGCTGTTGCCGCTAACCGCCCGCCTCGAGCGTTGGAAGATCCCGCGCGTGCTAGCCATCGTGTTCACACTGCTCGTCGTCATCGCGGCGCTGGTGGTGCTATTTTATGGCTTCGGCTCGCAAATTGTGAGCCTGCGCGACGAGCTACCCAAGCTCGAAGCGCGGAGTTTGTTGTACTTCAATCAAGTTCAGCAGTGGGCCAGCGTGCGGTTTGGCTACCACCCCGTCAGCAAAGAAGAGTTCCTCGACTCGTCGATGGAATCGTTCAAGTCGTCGGCCGGCGGCTACCTGGGTTCCACGCTCAGCACCACGGCCGGCGTGCTGAGCGTGACCACGCTGGTGCCCATCTACATCTTCTGTTTCCTGTATTACCGCGACCACATGCGGCAGTTCCTGTTCCGTTTCGTGAGCCCCGACAAGCGTACCAACGTGCTGCACACCATGGATAACATCCAAGTGGTGGTGCAGGCCTACATCCAGGGCCTCCTGACGGTGATTGTGATCGTATCGGTGCTCAACGCCATCGGCTTGCTGGTACTGGGGGTGAAATTCGCGGTGTTCTTCGCCATTTTTGCCTCGATACTGGCCGTCATTCCTTACATCGGCATCATGGTGGGCTCGGCCATCCCAGCGCTCGTCACGCTGGTCGACACTGGCTCGCCGGGCAAGGCCTTGGGCGTGGTCGGAGTGTTCCTGGTCGTGCAGTTCCTGGAAGGCAATTTCATCACCCCGATGATCACCGGCTCCAAGGTGAGCATCAACCCAATGGCGGCCATCATCGCCCTCATCCTGGGCGGCGAGTTGTGGGGCACGCCGGGCATGATTCTGAGCATACCGCTGATGGCTGTGCTCAAAGTGGTGTTCGACGCCGGCAAGAACACGGAGCCCTGGGGGTTTTTGCTGGGCGACCTCAGCGACGGCAAAAAATTAAAAACCGCCAGAGTGGTGGGGAGACCGAGTTTTTTTCGCCGCTTCTGGCGTCTTTTCACGCCATCGTAAAGGGCCAGCGGGTGCAACCCCGCGCCGGACAGGCCGTACACCCAGGCTAGCTTGTCTTGTTTTTTTCTCATTTTCAACTCACTCCTCAGCCATGTCCACTCTTGCAGACACTACAGCGCGCGCGCTTACCGATTTGCACAACCTCAACCGCAATTCGACCAAAGGCTACCAGGAAGCCGCCGAGGAAGTTAAAAATACCGAATTGAAATCGCAGCTTGGCCAGTACTCGCAGCAGCGCGCCGGCTTCGTTTCCGACCTTGAGCGCTACGCCCAGCAGTACGGCATCAACGCCGCTGACAGCAACACCGTGGAAAGCCTGGCCACCGACGCCGCCGCCGCCGTGCACCGCGGCTGGATCAATATCAAGTCAGCCATCACCGGTAAAAACGATTCCGCTGTGCTCGAAGCCGCCGAAACCGGCGAAGCCGCTGCGTTGAAAAGCTACGAGTTGGTTCTTGCCTCCAAGGACCTGCCCGCCGACGTGCAGGGCGTGTTGCAACAACAGCACGGGAAGGTGATGGAAGCCAAAAACTGGTTGTCGATGCACAAAACCAAATAGATCTGTAAAACGGCAACACCCGGCGGGCGTTGCCGTTTTATTTTTCTGAATTGCCAAAAAGAGCGACCCATCGGGCCGCTCTTTTTGGTTTCGCTCCGGCCCGCCCCCCCCCTGCAACCTTCCGAGCAGCTAAATTTGTTGACCCTGTCACTGTTCATACGTTGCTCTTCGTTCGTTGCCCTTGTACGCCATTGTCGATTTAGAAACCACCGGGGGCCAGCCGGCCGAGGACCTCATCACGGATATTGCGGTGTACATCCACGACGGCGAGAAAATCGTGGACGAGTACGCCACCCTGCTCAACCCCGGGCGTAGCATTCCACCGTTCATCACCCAGCTCACGGGCATCACTAACGACATGGTGCGCGACGCGCCCAAGTTCCATGAAGTGGCGCGCAAGGTGGTGGAAATCACCGAAGGCTGCGTATTCGTGGCCCACAATGTGCGGTTCGACTACTCGTTCCTAAAGAAGGAATTCGCCGATTTGGGCTACAACTACTCGCGCAAAACGTTGTGCACAGTGCGCCTCTCGCGCAGCCTGATTCCGGGCCAGCCCAGCTACAGCCTGGGCAAGCTGTGCCAAAATATCGGCATCCCGCTCAACGGCCGCCACCGCGCCGCCGGCGATGCTCACGCCACAGCCCTGCTCTTCGGCCAGTTGCTAAAAATCACTCAAGACAGCGACGCCGTGCAGAACGGGGCCCCCGAAGCCGATGCCCTGGCCCACGTGGATGCCCTGGCCCCCGCCGGCCGCCGGCCCGACGCCGCCAAAGCGCCTTCGCCCAAGCGCGTGACCGCCGTGCAGGAAGCCATCCGCACGGCCCTGCTGCCGCCGCTCCTCACGCCCGCAAAAGTGGCCGGCCTGCCCCAGGCCACGGGCGTGTACTACTTCCACAACGAGGCCGGGGAGGTGATTTATGTGGGCAAGAGCATCAACATCCACAAGCGCATCCAGCAGCATTTCGCGGTGGACGTGAAGTCGCGCAAGAGCCTGGATTTCAAAAATTCCATCGCCGACATAACCTGGGAGCTAACCGGCTCGGAGCTGGTGGCGCTGCTCTACGAGTCGCATCTGATTAAGCAGCTCAAGCCGGCTTATAACCGGGCCCAGCGGCGGTCGGTGTTTCCGGCCGGCATTTATTTGCGCACCGACGAGCAGGGCTACAAACGCCTACTTTACGGCAAGGCCGACGCGCGCAACGCCGAAATTCCCATCATCGCGCTCGGTAATCAGTACAAGGCACAGGGCTTTCTGTACCACAAAGTAGCTAAATTCAACCTGTGCCAGAAGCTGTGCGGACTTTATAAAACCCAGGGGGCCTGCTTCGACTTCCAGGTGCACCGCTGCCAAGGGGCCTGCGTGGGCGAAGAAGCGCCGGAGGCCTACAACGCCCGCGTCGACGAGGCCATCGACAGCATCACTTACGAGCACCATTCGTTCGTCGTCATCGGCGCGGGCCGCACGGAGCTGGAGAAAACCATCGTGCTGGTAGAAAACGGCCGGTACCTGGGCTTTGCCTACGTGGACGAAACTTTCACGGCGAACAGAATCGGCGACTTCCGCGACGTGCTCCAGCCCTATGCCGACAACAAGGATACGCAACAGATCATCCGGCAGCACCTGCGCACCAAGCACCAAGGCGAAAAGGTGAAGGTATTCGCGTGAACGACCCCGAAATCAGGGCCCTACTCTACCCACTGCTGACGGGCGGCGTGTACGTTGACGAGCTGCCCACCGGTAACACCCGCGCCGACGTGGTGCACATCACGGAGCACTTCATGCACGGCTACGAAGTGAAGGGCGACCATGACACCCTGCAACGGGTGCCCAACCAGCTGCGCTGCTACGCCGGGGCCTACGATTTCGTCACGTTCGTCGTGACCGAAAAGCACGTGCCCAAGCTGCTGCCACTGCTGCCGGCCTGGGTGGGCGTGCTGGTGGTTTCGGCCGATGGGATGCGGCCGTACCGGCCCGCCACCTACAATGCCACCGTAGAGCGGGCCCCCGTGGCGGCCCTGCTGCTGCTAGAAGAAGTGAAGCAGTTCTTGCTGGCGCTGGGCCTGACCGGCGTGAGCACGCTGCGGGGCCGCGACATTGCCCACCTGCTGCGCACGAACAACCGCATCCCCCTGGCCCGACTGGCGCAGTACGTGCGCGAGCGGCTGATAGCCCGCCTGCCCCAGCGCCTACTGGCCCGCGCTGAGCGCAAAGCCGAGCGCCAGCGCGTAGCGGCCGTCCGGCGGCGCCGGCCGAAGCGCAAAGCCGGGGTCCCCAAAACGGCTGCGAAGAATCTAAAAAAAGGAACGGGCTGAAAACGACCCGAGCAATTCGGGTCGTTTTCAGCCCGTTTGGAGCCGTGCGGTGCAGAGTCTAGTTACGTTTTTGGTGGGGCACCGATGCGTCGATCAGCATAGTCTGGCGCTATTTTGCAATAATATCGGGGCCCTACTTTTTTCCCGCCAAGATTTCGTCTATCACGGCCGGGTCGAGCAGGGTCGTGACGTCGCCCAAGTTGGTGGTTTCGCCCTCGGCCACTTTGCGCAAAATGCGGCGCATGATTTTACCCGAACGGGTTTTCGGCAATCCGCTTACGAGTTGGATTTTGTCCGGCTTGGCAATTTTGCCGATTTCGGCCACCACCGTTTCGATGATACTGGCCTCGAATATGTTGCGCTCAGCTTCCGTTTTTGGAATGCCGTTCTGGCAGATGATGTAGGCGTAGATGCCCTGCCCCTTCACATCGTGTGGGTAGCCGACCACGGCCGACTCCACCACGTGCTCGTTCTGGTTCAGCGCATTCTCGATTTCGGCGGTGCCAAAGCGGTGGCCGCTCACGTTAATCACGTCGTAGACGCGCCCAATGATGCGGTAAAGGCCGTTTTCGTCGCGCCGGGCCCCGTCGCCGGTGAAGTAGTAGCCGGGGTAAGGTTGAAAATACGTCTGCTGGGCGCGCTCGTGGTCGCCCCAGGTAGTGCGGATGATGCCCGGCCAGCTGGCTTTCATCGCCAGGTAGCCTTCCTGGTCGTTGCCTTCGATTTCGGTGCCGTCCTGGTTCAGTAGCACGGGCTGCACGCCGGGCAGCGGGAGGCCAGCGCGGGCGGGCACGCTAGGCGTGATGTCGGCCAAGGCCGAAATCATGATGCCACTGGTTTCGGTCTGCCACCACGTATCCACGATGGGGCAGCGGCCCTTACCGATGTGGAGGTCGTACCAGTGCCAGGCTTCTTCGTTGATGGGCTCTCCTACCGAGCCCAGCACGCGCAGGCTGCTGAGCGAATAGCTCAGCACGTGGTCGAGGGGGGAGGCCATGAGCGAGCGGATGGCTGTGGGGGCCGTGTAGAACGTCGTAACCTGGTGTTTGTCAATCACTTCCCAGAAGCGGCCCGGCGATGGATACGTTGGCACGCCCTCGAACAGCACGGAGGTGGCCCCGGCCAGCAGGGGGCCGTAAAGGCAGTAGGTGTGGCCCGTTACCCAGCCCAAATCGGCCGTGCACCAGTGCACGTCGTTTTCCTCGATTTGGAACACGTTGCGGAAGGTATA
>JANPOR010000603.1:0-3213 GCA_031428075.1 Hymenobacter sp.
GAGGCGTGTGCAACGTCCTGCTGGCCAACAACCCCAACACGGGCCAGCGCCACGTGCAGGTCACGGCGACCAAAACCAAGGCCGACTACGCCCAGTTCCTGGGCTGGCCCGTGCAAACCCACTACCCCGACGCCCAGAAAATCAAGCTCGTGCAGGACAATTACAGCACCCACCGCTACGGCGCTTTTTAGGAACACCTGCCCCTGGACCCAGCCCGTGACCTGCGCCATCAGCTCGCGTTTCATTACACCCCCACGCACGGTTCCTGGTTCAACAGGACCGAAATCGCGTTCGCCGCCCTCGCCCGCCAGTGCCTCGACCGCCGCATCGGCACCCAGCAACGGCTCGGGGAAGAGGTCCTGGTTTGGGAGGCCAAACAAAATGCAGCGGCCGTCAAGGTCAATTGGTCCTTCACCACCGAAAAGGCCCGTGATAAATTGAAAAACAGATGCGCTGAGTTGACTAAAGTAACTGATGAAATTAAACTGTTAGATCACTAGCAGGTGGGCTGGTTCCAATGCGAGGCCGGTCTGATACGGGTGCTGGCTTGTCTGCGCGGCAATGCCCACGCCGCCGGGCCGCCGACCCGGTTCCAGGCCTGGCCGTACCGGAGGCCGGAAGACGAGCGCCGCCGGGAAGATTCACCGGGTCAACTGTTAGCCCCTCAACCAAGCTGCTACTCTCCCTATGACCGTCCTGTACTGGCTGCGCAACGACCTGCGCCTGCACGACAACGCCGTGCTGGCCGCCCTGCCGCCCCACGCCACGGCCCTGCTGCCCGTGTACTGCTTCGACCCCGTGGCTCTGGGCCCCGACGCCTACCTAGGCCTGCCCCGCACGGGCCCGCACCGCCTAGCCTTCCTGCTCGAAACGCTGGCGGATTTGCAGCGGCGCTACGCCGCGCTGGGCGCGGGTCTTCACTTCGTGGTAGGCCGGCCCGAAGAAACGCTGCCCGCCCTGGCTCGGCAGCTCGGCGCCGCCGCCGTGTGGGCCAGCGCCGAGCACACCACCGAGGAAGAGGAAGCCGAAGACGCCCTGGGGGCCGCTCTGGGCCCCCATACGCCCCTGCGCTGCTTCGAAACCCTTACCCTGCTGCACCCTGACGACCTGCCCATTCCCATTCAGAACCTGCCGTTTTCCTTCAGCAAGTTTCGATTCGACGTGGCCGCCAGGATGCCGGTGCGGCCCCCGGAGCCCGCGCCGCGTCAGCTACCGCCGCTGCCCGCGGGCTTCGCACCCGCCGCACTGCCTACGGCCGCCGCGCTGGCCGCCGCGCTAGACCAGCCGGCCCAGGCGCTTCCGCCCCGCGACCGCCGCTCGGCCCTGCCCGCGCTGGGCGGGGGTGAGACCGCCGCCCTGACCCGCCTGCACGACTACGCCGTGGAACGCCACCTCATCGGCCGCTACGACGACACCCGCAACCAGCTGCTGGGCGAGGCCTTCAGCACCAAGTTTTCGCCCTGGCTGGCGAATGGCAGTTTGTCGGCCCGCCAGGTATGGGCGGCCATCGACGGCTACGACGCCGCCTACGGCGCTCGCAGCAAGGGGGCCCTGCAATTGCGGCTGGAACTGCTGTGGCGCGATTATTTCCGGCTGCTGGCCCTGCGCGTCGGCCCGGACTTTTTCCGCTGGCGCGGCCTGCGCGACCAACTGCCGAAACCGACGAAGCCCGATCGCACCGTGTTTGACCGCTGGACGCAGGGCCGCACCGGCAATGCCTTCGTCGACGCTAACATGCGCGAGTTAGCCGCCACCGGCTTCATGAGTAACCGCGGCCGCCAAAACGCCGCGAGCTACCTCATCCACGACCTGCGCCAGGACTGGCGCTGGGGCGCTGCCTGGTTCGAGCACCAGCTAATCGACCACGACCCGGCCTCGAACTGGGGCAACTGGAAGTACATCGCCGGCACCGGCACCGACGTGCGCGACACCGCCTTCGACGTGGCCCAGCAGGCCAAGCGCTATGACCCGCAGGGCAGCTATGTGCGCACCTGGCAGCAGCCGTAGTCAGCGGCCGCGAATTATCTCTTTTAAGATACTATCAGGCATCCGCTTCTTATGCTGCGCAGAAAATCATTGGGACCAGCGGTAGACGAGGTAGAGTTGCATCCTTGCATCTCTGCCTCCGTCACGCCCTACTCAAGCCGCCATATTCTATCAAAGACAAAGTGAGCATCGCACCTCAAATTTCAAGCTTCTTTGGAAATTTCTTGACTTTTTAAGCGGTTTCATAAACTCCTGTGGTAGTTACCGCAACATTTAGGCACCTCGAAAAAAGCGTGCGTCAATAAGTTGGCAGCGTTTCCTTCGGCCGTGATGCGGATACACGACATGAAAGTTTAGGCCTTGGCATGGCCTGACAGAGCCATGATGACCAGCAGCGAGATATTGACCAGGTAGGCGTTGGTGCAAAAGGAGCGGCGGGCCGTGTGCGTGGGTGGTTACAGCCCCCACTTCTGCTTTACCGTCCGCCCCTCCGCGGTGGTTATTTCGATCGGGGCCACGAAACCGGCTTTTTCGGCGAATTGCTTGAGCAGTCGGTTGGTGACGGGGTTGCTGCAAGCCCGGGGCGGGTGGCCTTCGTTGCGGGCTACAATCATCTCAGCCAATGGATGCAGGGGAATCACCACCACTTTGTCGGTTTTCTGCGTGCAAACTTTCAGGGTTTTCTGGCCCGGCTGGCCGCTGACCGCAGCCTTGGAGAGTTGGGCCAAGTCGGAGAAGCGCAGGCCGGTGAACGCGCCGAACACGAAAATATCGCGCACGTTGGCCAGAGAGGAGCCGGTGGGTACGTCGAGGTGGTGAGTTCGGGGACGGTAAAGTACACGGCTTCGGTCTCCTCTTTCTCGACCTTGAATTTCTTGCTCTTGTAGTCGAGGGTGGTGTGGAGCTTGCGCTCGGCGGCCTCGGTCAGGAACGACTTGAGGGTTTTAATGACCTTGCCGACCGTGTTCGGACTGTGGGCTTTCTTCGTAATCAGGCAGTCGGTGAACTTGTTGTAGAACTCCAAGTTGATGCCGGCGAAATCGTAGCGGCGGCGGCTGTACTTCTCAAAGTCGCGCAGGTGCTGGATGGGCGAGCGGTACGCTTGCAGGGTGGTGGCCGCCCGGCTGCCGACCAACTCTTGGGTAAGGCGTTCGGCGAAGTCGGCCAGCATGGAGGGTTTGGCGGAAGGGCGCTTCCCTCCTAGCCCTATTTCGAACGCGGCTTTGA
>JANPOR010000604.1:0-8187 GCA_031428075.1 Hymenobacter sp.
GCAAGATTGCGCACGCCCACGGCGAGCCCGCCCCCCGCAGCGGCAAGCAGGAGTGGTTGGAAAGCCTCATCAATCAATACATCTAGCGGAAAATTTGTAAAGGAACGCGGCGCGGTTTGCCCGCGCCGCGTTCCTTTGTGCTACAAAACTTTTCGCCTGAATATATGAGCAACCCCAAAGTCTCCATTGACGAACTGAGCGTCAGTACCATCCGCCTGCTGTCGGTAGATATGGTGCAGAGGGCCAACTCGGGCCACCCCGGTTTGCCGCTGGGCGCCGCCCCGATGGCCTACGTGCTGTGGTCGCGCTTCTTGCGCTTCAACCCCCAAGACCCGAAGTGGCCCAACCGCGACCGCTTCGTGCTGTCGGCTGGCCACGGCTCGGCGCTGCTATACAGCCTGTTGCACCTCTACGGCTACGACTTGTCGCTGGATGATTTGAAGCAGTTCCGCCAGCTGGATTCCAGGACGCCGGGCCACCCCGAGTCGCACATGACGGCCGGCGTGGAAGTAACGACCGGCCCGTTGGGCCAGGGCTTTGCCAACGGCTTAGGTATGGCCATGAGCGAGGCGCACCTCGGTGCCATCTACAATAAAGAGGGCCACGCACCGGTGCAGGACCACTACACCTACGTGCTGGTGAGCGACGGCGACCTGATGGAGGGCATCGCCTCGGAGGCGGCCTCGCTGGCCGGTCACTTGCAGCTGAGCAAGATGATTTACCTCTACGACGACAACAAAATCTCGCTCGACGGGCCCACCAGCTTCGCCTACACCGAGAACCCGATGAAGCGCTTCGATGCCTATTATTGGCATACGCAGCACGTGCAGGACGGCAATAGCCTCGACGAAATTGAGAACGCCATCCGCGTGGCGCAGTCGGTGAAGGACCGCCCGTCGATTATCGCCGTGCGTACCATTATCGGCTTTGGCTCGCCGCTGGCGGGCACCAGCAAGTCACACGGCTCGCCCCTGGGGGCTGACAACGTGAAGGCTACTAAGACGTTCTACGGCTTCGACCCCGAGCAGTCGTTCCAGGTGCCGGCCGAAGTGTACGAGCACCTGCGCCAGCCCGGCCTGAGAGGTGCCGAGCTGCAAAAGCAGTGGGAAGCCGATTTCGCGGCTTACGCCGAAACCTTCAAGGATGAAGCCAACATGTTCAAGCTTTCCTTCGAAGGAAAGCTGCCCGAAGGCTGGGACAAGGACCTGCCCGTGTACACGCCCGCGGATGGCGAGCTTGCCACCCGCCAGGCTTCAGGTAAGGCCTTGGACATCATCAAAAAAACAGTGCCGTTCATGTTCGGCGGCTCGGCCGATTTGGCCTCGTCCAACGAAATGGGCAAGTCGGGCGACGACTCATTCCAGCCCCTGCACCTGGAGCGCCGCAACGTGTGGTTTGGGGTGCGCGAGCACGCCATGGGCGCGGCCATGAACGGCATTGCCCACCACGGCGGCCTGCGCACCTACGGCGGTACCTTCCTCACGTTCAGCGACTACATGCGGGCGGCTATCCGCCTCACGGCCCTGGCCGAGAGCACAGCCACGTTCGTGTTCACCCACGATAGCATTGGGCTGGGCGAAGACGGCCCCACCCACCAGCCAGTGGAGCAGGTGCTGGCTCTGCGCATCATCCCCAATATCGTAGTGCTGCGCCCCGCCGACGCCAACGAGAGCACCGAAGCCTGGCGCATCGCCATGACCACGCCCAAGTCGCCGGTCGTGCTCATTTTCTCGCGCCAAAAACTGCCGATTCTCGACCAGACCAAGCTCGGCTCGGCCCGCGAGGGCGTGGCCAAGGGCGCCTATGTCCTGAGCGAAGCCAACGGCGGCCAGCCCAACATCATCCTCATTGCCACCGGCTCGGAAGTAGCCCTGGCGATGGAGGCCCAAAAAGTGCTGGAGCAGGACGGCACGCCCACCCGCGTAGTGAGTATGCCGAGCTGGGAATTGTTTGAGCACCAAGATAAAACCTATCGCGAAAAGGTATTGCCGCCCACCGTGCGCAAGCGCTTGGCCATCGAGGCCGGCTCGCCCATCGGCTGGCACAAATACACGACCGACGAGGGTGGCATCATTGCTATGAACCGCTTCGGCGCGTCGGCCCCAGCCGAATTGCTGTTCGAGAAGTTCGGCTTCACGGTTGCGAACGTGGTGAAGCGTGCCAAAGCCGTGCTGGCCGGCCAACTCGAGGAGGAAGAGAAGAAAGAAGTGCTGTTGTAGCGGGCAACTAGTCAACTGACAGTTATCGGTTGTTGGCTGCTGATTGTTGGGTTTGTTAGGACCTGTACAATTAGTAGCCGGCGACCGATAGCTTTTTTGGGTGAAGATTAAACCCGAACGGTGCGGGCCGTTTCAACCACCAAATTCTCTTCACTTCGTTATTTTCACCCGTTTTTACGCACCATTTTCCGCTCCGCTCTCTCGCAGTGACCGGCTTGGCTAGCGGGCTACTCCTGGCCACCGCTTGTCAGCGCCAAGCTGACTAGGTTACGCTCGACCAAGACGTGATTTCGGCCGAAGACCAAAGCGGCGCCGAGCGCGAAACGGCCCTGAGCACCGATGTGATGATGGCCGCTACGCCCTAAGACGAAACGCAGTCCGGCTCGCCCGCCGTGGCCTGTGCCACCGAGCTGCGGCGGGTGTGCGGGGCCTGCGCCACCCGCACCTACGCGGCCGACACCCGCACGCTTACCATTGACTTTAGCCCCACTAACTGCTTGTGCCCCGATGGGCGCTACTGGCGCGGCAAGATTGTGGTGCATTTCACCGGCACCAGCCCCACGCGCTACTCCGGGGCCGTGGTGACCCTCGAAAGCTACTTCGTCAACGACAATCAGTACATGGCTACCTGCACTTTCACCGACCTGAGCAACGGCTCCTACTCAGTGGATGTGGCCAACGGCAGCGTGATTTTTGCCAAAGGTGGCACCCACACTTGGACGGCCCACTGCGATTACGCCCGCACGGCCGGCTACGTTACGCCCCTGGCATTGGACGATGTGTCCAGCGTTACGGGCCAGTCGGCGGGTACTAATCGCAAAGGTGTGAATTACACGGCCGCCATCACGAAGCCTCCCATTAAGCGCGGCGACTGCTACAAATACTACGTGGCCGACGTCGTGACCCTGGAAAACTCCAAGGGCAACATCTTGGTAATCAATTATGACCCCAGCGGGTTTCAGGCCTGTTACAACACGGCCAGCGTTACATCCAATAGCTGGACGAAATAATTATCCTTCACTAAGTATCTGACTAACAAGCAATAAAAAAGCCCTGCTAACAGGCAGGGCTTTTTTATTGGAAACCGAAGGGTTCCTACCGCGTGCCGCGGTGGCGCACACTGTGTGGCGTCACTTTGTGCGTGCCCGAGTGGTGCCGAAACATGCTCCAGAAGCTGTGGTGGTGGCTGCCGGCACCGTGGTAATAAGTGTAGACGGGCCGGTAGTTACCGGGCAGGGGCTTGTGGCGCGCGGGCATAGCCGACGCGGCGGGGACAAGCGCCCAAACACATAAAATGCAAAACAGCAGAAAAAGGAGGCGGGCCATAAAAAAGGAGAAGGAGTTTGGGAAAAGTAACGGTGGGCGAGGTAGGGCGCCTTGGCATTTAAACTCTACGGTGAAGTAAATATTGCTCACTACTACTTACCCCATTGAAATACCGTGCCAAATGCGTCCGGGCGGGCCGTGGGCTGGTTCTCGCTTTCTTTACAGGCATGGGATACCCCGTGCTCTCAGCCGCCGTGGCCGGCAACTTATTGGTGATGGCTTGCCAAACGCAAAAATCGCTGGGCTCTGGCCCCGCGCAGGCCTCCGGCTCGGCCCCGGTGTGGCAATCCGATGCCTATACTGTGCTGCGCGACGGCGTGGTGCAAGGGCCGTACCGGGCCACGGCTGCCTCGGCCACTTCTTTGGCTTCTAATTACCGTAGCCCGACCCGCACGGCGCAAACCCACGCATCAGCTTCAAGTTCAGCCTTAACGGCAAGGAAAACGAAATGATGCCGGGCCGCAACCATGCCTCCGTGGCCCTGCAGGGCCCCAGCGCGGCCGCCGATGTGCCCATCCAAATGCCCATCATCGCCTTCGGTCAGCCGGAGGCGGACGCGCCGCCGGTGCCGGCCGGGTCCGTCCTGGCCCCGAGCACGCCGGTGATAATCCTCCTTGACTTGCGGCCGGTACTGGCAGCGTTCCAAAAAGCAGGGTTTTACACCACTTTTAAGGGCGAAAAAATTTATCGGGCCGACTTCAAGCGCGTGTTCGTGGCCGGCGACACGGCCCCGCTGAGTTGGGACTTCGACAACCTCGTCAACAAGCTCGAGCTGGAGCTGAAGGATGCCGACGGCAACGGCATTTACGAAGCCACGTTGGTATTGAACGCTCCGCAAGACGCTAAGACGACGGCGCAGGAATGGGAGCAGACCATTAATATGGACGATTTTCCGCAGTATAAATCTGACTATCCGCTGGCCGACGCGCTCTATAACTTGGCCCTGGAAGAGACCCGCCGTGCCGTGGAGCCCGACAGCACGTTCCGCACCGGCAAAGAGTGGGCGGGTGTGTGGACGCGCGACATCAGCTACTCCATTATTCTGGCCTAGGCCACGTTGCAGCCCCGATCTGCCATGAAAAGCCTGCTGCGCAAGGTGGACCCCACGGGCCGCATCATCCAGGATACGGGCACCGGTGGGGCCTATCCGTGCTCAACCGACCGCATGATTTGGGCGGTGGCCGCCATCTACTGCTAAGCGGCATTGTTTCTGACCAACAAGGAGAGTTTCGTGGCCGGCGACGGCGACTTCGCCGGCACCCAAATCAACTCCGGTAACATGCTCTGGAGCCTGTCGGGCAGCCTGGGTCTGGTGTACAAGGTGTTGTTTGGGATGCACTACGAGGCCGACCGGTTGGTGTTCCGGCCCTTTGTGCCGCAGGCCTTTCAAGGGGCCCGGCAGCTGACCAATTTCAAGTACCGGCAGGCCATGCTGGATTTTGAGATGACGGGACTCGGTCGTGATATCCAAACCATTACCCTCGATGGGCAGCCGATGGCTGGCGCTGCCGTACCGGCCACGCTCACCGGCCGCCACGCCTTGCGCATCGTGCTCAAAAGCCAGGCACCGGCGGCTGCGCCCGTCAACCGCGTCGCCAACCGCTTCGCGCCCGAAACGCCCTAGGCTACCTACGCCAAAAACCACCTCAGCTGGGCCCTGGTGGTCGGCGCAAAAGCCTACAGAGCGCTGAAAAACGGTCGGGAGTTGACTGCCAATGCCAACGCTGCTACCGGCTGGCCGGTGCCAACGGCCGCCTATTCTGAGTGCCAGGTAATCGCCGTGGACGACCAGGGCCTGGAATCATTCGTCAGTGAGCCGGTGGCCGTGATAGGCGAAGGCACAGCGGGGCAGCAGGTGCCGCTCGAAACCGTGGCTCCCAAGTCCAAGCTGCCGTACCAAGGCTTTACAGGCGCGGGCTTTGTAGAAACTAGCGCCATTAAAAACCAGGCCATCGCTATCCTGCTCGTAGTGCCGGAAGCCGGCCTTTACGCCTTGGACTTCCGCTACGCCAACGGGCCCGTCAATACCGAAAATAAATGCGCCATCCGCACCCTGCGCGACGGCGCGGGGGCCCTGCTGGGTACCGTGGTGATGCCCCAGCGCGGCGTGGGCGAGTGATTGAACTGGGGCTTTTCCAACCCACTGCTCGTGCGTTTGGAAAAGGGCAAAAATAGCCTTCACCTAGCCCTGGAGCCCGCCAATGCCAACATGAACGGAGCCGTGAACCAAGCCATGCTGGATTACCTGCGCGTGCAATGAGCGGCGGCTGCAATTGTCATCCTGAACATTCTGCTCATCAAGCAGCGATGAATGATCGGAGGATGGCCGAACGGTGCGTAGCAAATAAATTACTGCAAGTTGTTCGGCTGCCCTGTGGTCCTTCACTGCATTCAGGACCACAGGGAGGTTTGCCCTTCACTCATCCGCTTACGGCAGCACCGGCAATTTCAGCCCCGACGGGTGCGCCGCGTCGTGGTACACCCGAATGGTGACCTTCTGAAAGTCCTTGGCCTCGGCCTGCGGAATGCTAATGAACTGCTGGGGGTTGCGGTCCACGAGTGGAAACCAGGAGCTTTGCACCTGCACCATCAGGCGGTGGCCTTTCTTGAAGGTGTGGAGCACGTCGGGTAGCTCGTATTTTACCTCGGTGGGCGCGTTGGGCACGAAGGCGGTGGGATGCTCGAAGCTCTGGCGGAAGCGGCCGCGCATCACCTCGGCGCGCACTAGGCGCTGGGTGCCGCCCAGGGGCCGGCCGGTGGCGTCGGGCAGGACCCCCGGCGCGGTGGGCAGCACGTCGATGAGCTTGACGATGAAGTCGGCATCGGTGCCGGAAGTGCTCACCCAAAGGTCAGCGGCGAGGGGACCGGCCACGGTGAGGTCGTCGGCCAAGGGCTCGGTCTGGAACACCAATACATCGGGGCGCTGGGCGGCGAAGCGCTGGTCCTCAATCATGTACTCGTTGATGCGCTCGGTGCCGATGCCGCCGGTGTAGGGCACGGGCTTGGCGGGGTCGCTCAGGTATTCGTCGGGTTTTTCGTCGGCGGCAGGGACCGTAAAGGCCAAGTGGCCAGCGGCCCCCAGGTAGGCCGTACGAGCGGTGGCGGCGGTTGGAGGCCAGGCAGTGTAGGTCTTCCACTCGTTGGTGCCGGTATTGAACACCGTGGCTTCGGCCGCGTTAAAGGCGCCTTTGTCTTTGAGATAATGATTGAAGAACGGTAATTCCAGCGTCTGGCGGTAGTATTCGGCGGTGTTGGCCCCGAAGTTCAGGGGCCCGAAAGTGCTCCAGTCGGGGCGCGACCAGGCTCCGTGGGTCCAGGGGCCCATCACGAGGCGGTTGGTGGCGCCGGGGTTTTGATGCTCAATGGCCTGGTACGTGTTGAGGGCCCCGAACAAATCTTCGGCGTCGAACCACCCGCCCACCACTAGCACGGCGGGCCGCACACCGGTAAGACGCGGGCGAATGTTGCGGGCCTGCCAATAGGCGTCGTAGGTGTCGTGCGCCAGGTACTCGTTCCAGATGCGGGCGCGGCCGTTGAAATACTGTGGCCCATTGGCGTTTTTGATGGGCCCCAAATCCAAAAAAAACTGGTAGGCATCGGCCGGCTGCGACGCAAATAAATGAGTGTACTGGGCCAGTGGCTGGGGCCGGGGTACGTCGAAAGAGTTGGTGAAATCGAAATTGTCAAGCAAATAAAATGCGCCCTTGTGCCGGGCATCGTCGCCCATGAATTCGTCCGTAACCGGGGCCTGGGGTGACACGGCTTTCAGGGCCGGGTGGGCATTAGGCAAGCTGGCCGTGGCGTAGAAGCCGGGGTAGGATATGCCCAGAATGCCCACCCGCCCGTTGTTATCGGGCACGTTTTTTAGCAGCCATTCGATGGTATCATAGGTGTCGGTGCTTTCGTCGTGGGGCAAGGACTGACCCTTAACGCCCCGCCGGCGGGCCTTGTCAGAAGCCATGGTGGGCAGGGCGGGCGTCATTTCCTCAAACTGCCCCTCGCTTTGGTATCGGCCCCGAACATCTTGGTAAACAAAGATGTACTGCTCTTCCGACAGCTCGCGGCTGGGCCCAGGGCCGTTGGGGCGGTAGCTGTCTTCGCCATAGGGCCCTGCCGAGTAGGGCGTACGCGTCATGAGGAACGGGTAGCGGCGGCTGGGACTGGCGTCGCGGGGCGCGTAGACCACCGTGTAGAGCTTCACGCCGTCGCGCATCCCAATCTGGCGGTCGAGCTTGCGGTAGTGCTGCCGCACGAAAGACGAATCTTCGGCGCGGGTAGAGACCGGCACGGGCGCGCTTGGTGCGGGCGTTTGGGCCCCGGCGGAACCAGCCGCGGCGGTAAGCAACAGGGCCGCCGCAAAGGCAAAACGAGTCATGCGAAGAAGTAAAAAATGGATACGGCCCCAAGTACGGGCCCAGCCGCTGAGCGGCCCGTGAAACGCAGAGTCCGAGCCCCGTGTTGAATCTCTATGTGCGACCACCAAAAACCTGCGGCCAACCTCAAACGTTTCCTTGTGTACCTCGCCATTGGCGTCGCCGTGCTGCTGCTCGGCTACGGGCAAGTAGCCGGCGGAGCGTGAATTGGCGGCCTTTTCAAACCGGTTGGCACGCGAAGCAGGGCTCCCGCAGCAGTAATCAATTAC
>JANPOR010000605.1:0-6231 GCA_031428075.1 Hymenobacter sp.
ACTACGGCGACAACTTCAAGGTGGAAAACGAAAACGGCCAGGAATCGCTGTTTGAAGTGCAGTTTAAAAGCGGTCTGAATGGCTACATTCTCGACGGGCCGGGTTCGGCCATCAACGAGTTCTGGGGTGCCCGCTTCTTCACCGATAATTCCACACCCGAACTCGCAGCCAAGGGCTACGTGGTGAGCAGTGGCGGCTATGGCTTCAACATTCCCGAAAAGGAATTCGTGGATGGCTACGAAGCCGGTGACCTGCGCAAAGGCCCGACTGTGTTCGTGCCCGGCGATAAGTACCCCGAGGGCCAGACGCAACCCGCTAAGCTGGAGGGCGACCCCAATGGCTACAACGTCCGCAAATTCTTCGTTGGTAATTTGTCCACCATCTGGGATTCGCCGCTCAACGTGCCGATAATGCGCTTATCCGAGGTGTACCTGATCAAAGCCGAGGCGGCCAACAGTCTAGATGCCCTTAACGTTGTGCGCAAGCGCGCCGGCCTGCCCGATGCAACTACGATTGACCAATCGGTTGTACTCAAGGAGCGCCGCTATGAGTTGGCCTTCGAGATGGACCGCTGGTATGACCTGAAGCGCACCAAAACGCTGACCAACAATCCCAACCTGCTTGCTAAAGGCATCAAGCCGTTCAACGATTTGCTGCCCATCCCACAGGCCGAGCGCGACGTGAACTCCAAACTGACTCAGAATCCGGGTTATTAACCACAGCTACCTGACAGACGGCCGCTAGCAATAGCGGCCGTCTGTTTTTCCGGCTGGTCCAACTCACGGGTTTTGATCATTCCTTTCATGCTTAAGTCGTCCAAAATGCGCGTTCTTCTAACCGATATAGTTTTCCCGCTGCGCCTGCTGGCCGTGGCCGGATTACTGTGCCGCCCAGGCCTTACTTCGGCCCAAACCCCCGCCCTGCCCCAATTGGGTCGGGCCAGCCTCAAGGAAATCCTGGGGGCCCTCACGCCCGAGGAAAAAGTGAAGCTCGTGGTGGGTATGGGCTTTTACCCGTCGGGGTTTCCGGCGGGAATGCTGCCGCCCGGCGACCCCGGCGACGACAAAGTACCCGAGAAAGTGCCCGGCGCGGCCGGCCGCACCCATGCCGTGCCGCGGTTGGGAATCCCGTCGCTCACGCTCTCCGATGGGCCCGCCGGCGTGCGCATCGACGCCATCCGGGGCGGCGACAGCACCAAGACGTATTACGCCACGGCTTTCCCTGTCGGCACGCTGCTGGCCTCGAGCTGGGACACGGCGCTGGTGCGTAAAGTAGGCGTGGCCTTCGGCAGCGAGGTGCGCGCTTTTGGCATCGATGTGCTGCTGGCCCCGGGTATGAACATCCACCGCAACCCGCTGGGCGGGCGCAACTTCGAGTATTATTCCGAAGACCCCGTGGTGGTGGGCAACATTGCCGCGGCCTTCGTCAACGGCATCGAGTCGAACGGCGTGGGCACCTCGATCAAGCACTTCGCTTTGAACAACCAAGAGTTCAACCGAATGCAGCTCAACTCGCAGGCGAGCGAGCGGGCCCTGCGCGAAATCTACTTGCGCGGCTTCCAGCTGGCGGTGAAAAAATCGCAGCCCTGGACGGTGATGTCGTCCTACAATAAGATCAACGGCACTTATACCTCTGAAAGCCCCGACTTGCTCACTGCCCTACTGCGCCAGGAATGGGGTTTTAAGGGCTTGGTGATGACCGACTGGTACGGCGGCCACGACCCGGTGGCTCAGCTAAAAGCGGGCAACGACCTGCTCATGCCCGGCATACACGCCCAGACCGTTGCCTTGCTGGGGGCCCTCAAGGCTGGGGCCCTCACACCCGCACAGCTCGACGCCAACGTGACCCGGGTGCTGGAGCTGGTGTTGAAATCGCCCACCTTCAAAAAGCTTTCCTACACCAGCCAGCCAGCCTTGAAGGCCGATGCCGCCGTGGCCCGCCAAGCTGCCACCGAAAGCTTTGTGCTGCTGCGTAACGAAGGCCGCGCCCTGCCGCTGGCGGCGGGCCGCAAGGTGGCCCTGTTCGGCAACACATCTTACAACTTAATTGCCGGCGGCACCGGCAGTGGCGACGTGAACCGGGCCTACACCGTGTCGCTGGCCCAGGGCCTGGCCGGTGCGGGCTTTGCCGTGGACGCGGCGCTTAGCCAAGCCTACGCCCGGCACCTACAAGCAGAAAAAGCCAAGCTGCCCAAAACCAAGGGCTTGCTGGACGCCGCCCCGGTCATCCCCGAAATGCCGGCCGACGCCGCGGCCCTGCAACAAGCCGCTCAAACCGACGACGTGGCCCTGCTCACCCTGGGCCGCAGCGCTGGAGAAGGTGACGACCGTAAGGTGGCTAATGACTTCGAGTTGACCGACGCCGAGCAGGCCCTGCTCAAGCAGGTGGCAGCCGCGTTTCACGCCAGGGGCAAGAAAGTAGTGGTGGTGCTCAACACCGGCGGCGTGATGGAAGTGGCCAGCTGGCGCGCCCAGGCCGACGCTATTTTGCTTGCCTGGCAGCCCGGCCAGGAAGGCGGCAACGCCCTGGCCGACGTGCTTGGCGGCAAAGTAGGGCCCTCGGGCAAGCTGGCCACCACCTTCCCGATGGCCTACAAAGAAGTGCCCTACAGCGGTGACTTCCCCGGCAAAGTACTCTCTGGCGGCGCGGCGCCCGCCAATGCGCTGATGGGTAAGCCTTCAGAAAATACGTACTCGGAAGGCATTTACGTCGGCTACCGTTACTACAATACTTTCAAGGTGAAGCCGGCCTATGAGTTCGGTTATGGACTGAGCTACAGCAGCTTCACATACGGCAAGCTGCAACTAAGCTCTCCCTCGCTGGCCGGCAAAATCGCGGCCACCATCAAAATCACCAACAGCGGCCCCGTGGCCAGCAAGGAAGTGGTGCAGTTGTACGTGCACGCCCCCGCGGGCAAATTAGCCAAGCCCGAAAGCGAACTGAAAGCCTTCGGCAAAACCGGCCTGCTGCAACCCGGCCAGTCCCAGACGATGACCTTCACGCTCACCGCCGCCGACTTGGCCTCGTACAACACCGCCGCCGAAGCCTGGATTGCCGACGCTGGCGCGTACACGGTCCGGGTCGGGGCCTCTTCGCTCGACATCAAGCAAGCCTCCACCTTCCAGGTGCCCAAGGAAGTAATAGTCGAAAAAAGCCGCAGGCTGCTGGCCCCCCAGGGCCCCATCACCGAAATGAGCGCTGCTAAATAAGCTGGCCGCGCCCGGGGCCCTACCGGTCAAATTCATTAACTGCAAAAAGGCGTTGGCTAATTAATTAGCCAACGCCTTTTTGCTGTTAATTACAATTGCTTTACGCGCCCTTTGCCGTCAGGGTAATGTACGGAATGATGCACTCTTCCAGCGAGATGCCGCCGTGCTGGAACGTGTCCTTGTAGTAGTTCACGTAGTAATTATAGTTGTTGGGGTACGCGAAGAAGTAGTCGCCCACCGTGAACACGTACGCGGTGCTCACGTTCTCGCGGGGCAGGAAAATACTCTCTGGCTTACGCACTACGTACACGTCGCGCGAGTCATCAAATCCCAGGTTACGGCCGTGCTTGTAGCGCAGGTTGGTGTTGGTGTTGCGGTCGCCAACAATTTTGTAGGGCCGCTTCACGCGGATGGTGCCGTGGTCGGTGGTGATGATGAGCTTGCCCTTTTTCTCGGCAATGACCTGCATCATCTCGTAGAGTGGCGAGTGCAAAAACCACGAGCGGGTGATGCTGCGGTAAGCCGACTCGTCGGCCGCCAGCTCCCGAATCATGGCCATGTCGGTGCGAGCGTGCGAGAGCATGTCCACGAAATTGTACACGATGACGTTGCACTTGTAGTTGTTGTGCAGGTTACTCATTTTCCCTAACAAGTCCTTGCCAGCCTGTAAGTTGGTTACCTTATGGTAGCTGTACTTCACCTTTTGGTTGTTCTTCTGGAAGTTGATTTCCATGAACTCCGCTTCGTGCAGGTTTTTGCCCTCGTCGTCGTCGTCGTTCACCCACAGGTTGGGGTATTTCTTCTGGATTTCGCTCGGCATCATACCCGAGAAGATGGCGTTGCGGGCATAGGCCGTAGTGGTGGGCAGGATGGCGTAGTACATTTCCTCGCTATCCACCGTAAACAGCTCGTTGATAATTGGTTCGAGGATTTTCCACTGGTCGTAGCGCAGGTTGTCAATCAGCACGAAGTACACGGGCGTGTCGCCGGTGGCCTTCAACGTCGGAAATACGCGCTCCTTAAACAGCTGGTGCGACATGAGGGGCGCATCCTTGTCGCGGTTGTTCACCCAGTCCTCGTAGTTCTCGGTGATGAAACGGCCGAAGTAGGTGTTGGCCTCGTCCTTTTGCATGTTGAAGACCTCGGCCATGCTCTTGCCTTCAGTCTCATTTATTTCCAACTCCCAGTACACCAGTTTTTTGTACACGTCGGCCCACTCGGCGGGCGTGAGGCGGTCGGAAAGCTGCATGCCCAACTGCCGAAAATCGCGCTGGTAGCCCGAATTCGTTTTTTCGGACACGAGGCGCTTGTTGTCGAGCACCTTTTTTACCGACAGGAGAATCTGGCTCGGGTTGACGGGCTTGATGAGGTAATCGGCGATTTTCGAGCCGATGGCCTCTTCCATGATGTGCTCCTCCTCGCTCTTGGTGATCATTACCACGGGCACGGTGGGGCGCAGGGCCTTAATTTCGGTGAGCGTTTGAAGACCCGTCAGGCCGGGCATATTTTCGTCGAGAAACACCAAGTCATAGGTGCGTTCCTGGATCTGCTCGATGGCATCGGCCCCGCTATTCACCGGCGTCACGTCGTAGCCTTTGTCTTTCAGAAACAGTAAGTGGGGCTTAAGCAAGTCGATTTCGTCATCGGCCCAAAGAATGGTGGTCTGCATAAATTAAGGTACTTGGGCCCCGTGGCCCGAGGGCCCCGCGGCGGGTGAAGCAACGCCGGGCAGCAGCCCGGCGTTTTGATAGAACGCAAAAAGCGCCGGGCATGGTGCCCTACCGATCCTGCAATCGCCCAACAGTACTATAGAAACGACGGTTGGGTAATAAGTCTGGCGCAAGGTAAAGGCGCGGGGCGGCCGGCCAATGTTGCAGCAGGGACCGCACGGGCCGGTTGTCGTTCTTTTGCACCGTCCTTTTCGCCCGCCAACCACTGTGAATAAAAAGAAAATATTTAACGACCCCGTGTACGGGTTTGTCACCATTCCCACCGAACTGCTGTTCGACCTCATCGAACATCCGTACTTCCAGCGGCTGCGGCGCATCCAGCAGCTGGGCCTCACGGGGTTCGTGTACCCGGGGGCCCTGCACACGCGGTTTCATCACGCGCTGGGGGCGATGCATCTGATGCAATTGGCACTGCGCACGCTCAAAGACAAGGGTGTGAAGATTTCGGCAGCCGAGGGCGAGGCCGCGCTGGCCGCCATCCTGCTGCACGACATCGGCCACGGGCCCCTCTCCCACGCCCTGGAAACGGCCATTTTTCAGGACGTACCGCACGAGCAGCTGTCGTTATTTTTGATGCAGCAATTGAACGAGGAGTTCGACGGGCGGCTCACGCTGGCCATCGCCATTTTCGGGGGCACCTACGGACGACCGTTTTTCCACCAGCTGGTGAGCAGTCAGTTCGACATGGACCGGCTCGATTACCTCAACCGCGACTCCTTTTATACCGGCGTGGAAGAAGGCCGGCCGGGAGCCGACCGCCTCATCAAAATGCTGCGGGTGGTGGACGAGCGCCTTGTGCTGGAAGAAAAAGCGGTGTACTCGGTCGAAAGCTTCCTTGTGAGCCGGCGGCTGATGTACTGGCAGGTGTACTTGCACAAAACCGTCACCAGCGCCGAGCAGATGGTAATCCGGGCCGTGCAGCGCGCCCGCGACCTCACCCGTCAGGGCGTGGACGTGCCCGCCAACAGCTGCCTGGGTTTCTTTCTGGGCCGCGCCGTGGCACTGGCCGACTTCGCCGACGACCCCAAGATTTTGAGCCGATTTGTGGAGTTGGACGACTACGACATCTGGTCGGCGGTGAAGGGCTGGGCCGGCCACTCCGACCAAGTTCTGAGCTACCTTGCCAAAAGCCTGCTGCACCGCAACCTGCTAAAAATCGTGCTGGCCCCCGAGCCGTTCGACGACGACTTTCTGCTGGGCATCCGCGAGCTGATAGCCGAAAAGTTCGGCCTCCCCGCCGAGCAGGCCGGGCTGCTGATGATACCCGGCCGCCTGAGCAACAGCGCCTACAA
>JANPOR010000606.1:0-6598 GCA_031428075.1 Hymenobacter sp.
CCACCCGCCTGTACGTGGCCGCCGACGGGCCGCGCCCCGGCCATCCCACCGACGCCGTGCGCTGCGCCGAAACCCGCGCTGTGGTGCTGGACGTGGACTGGCCCTGTGAGGTATTCACCCTGTTTCAGGAAGTAAACCTGAACTGCGGCCTGGCTCCCGTCACGGCCATGAACTGGTTTTTTGCGCACGAGTCCGAAGGCATTATTTTGGAGGATGACTGCGTACCGGCTCCTGATTTTTATTTTTTTTGCGAGGAGCTGCTGGCCCGTTACCGCAACGATGCCCGCGTGATGCACATCGGCGGCAATAACTTTGGCTCCGAAGCCCGCCCGCCGCTGGCTGCCGGCGCCCCGTCCTACCATTTCTCGACGCAGCGCAACAGCTGGGGCTGGGCCACCTGGCGCCGGGCTTGGCAGCTATACGATTACCACCTCACGGATTTTCGCGAAGCGGCGGCTGCGGGCGCCCTCGACCACGCCTTCAGCGGGCCTCTGGAGAAGCGCTACCGGCTGGGCAAAATGGCGGGCGTGCTGGCCCTGCCGCAGCCCCCCGACGTGTGGGACTACCAGTGGGAGTACACCATTGCCCGGCACCATGGCCTCTACATCGTGCCGGCCGTGAACTTGGTCGGCAACATCGGCTTCGGCAACCACTCAACGCACACCCACGACGGCGACGACGTGCTGGGGGCGCTGCCGGCGCGCAACCTGGCCTTGCCGCTGCGCCACCCGACTCGCGTGGCTTCGGACCGCCGCCGCGACAACCGGCGCTTCAACGAGTTTTTGTTGGGCCGCGTGTTGGCCTTGGTAAGGCGCGTATTCGCGGGGCAGCGGCCCGTGGCTGCGGGCCTGCAAAGACCCAAACGTCCTCAGCAATTCATCCCTCAACGGGCCGATGCCCTGCTCCCGTCATGAACGTACTCGTTTCGGCCTACGCCTGCAACCCAACTCGGGGCGGCGAGGAGGGCTTTGGCTTTAACTGGATGTGGCAGTGGCTGCAGCTGGGCCACGAGGTGTGGTGCCTCACCGCGCCCACCGGCCGCGCCGACTTGGAAGCCTACCTGGCCCAGCACTCCGCGCCTGCCCACCAAGCGCGGCTGCACCTGGTATACGTGGCGGTGCCGGCCTGGGTGCAGTACCTCTACCGCTGGCAGTTTGGGGTATACCTGCACTATATGGTGTGGCAGTACCTGGCGTGGCGCGCGGCGCGGCGCGTGGCCCCGCCCGGCGGCTTCGACCTGGTGCACCACGCCACCTACGGCAGCTTGCAGATGGCCACCTGGCTGTGGCGACTAGGCCGGCCCCTGGTGGTGGGCCCCCTGGGCGGCGGGCAGCAGGCCCCGCCGGCGTTCCGCCGCTACCTGCCCGATTGGTTTGAGACCGAGACGCTACGCAACGCCGTTGGCCGGCTGCTGGTGAGTTGCGACCCCAACGTGCGCCAAAGCCTGCGACGGGCCTGCATGGTGCTGGCCACCAACGTCGAGACCGCTGTTGAAATCCGCCGCCTGGGCGGGCGCCGCGTCGAAATGTTCCTCGATTCGGGCCTGCCCGCTGGGTACCTGCCCGCCGAATTTCCGGTGCGCCCCGAAGCGCCAGTGCTGCGCTTGCTCTGGCTGGGTCGGCTCGTAACGCGCAAGGCCCTGCCGCTGGTGCTCGAAGCCCTGGCCCAGGTCGACCCACGGGTGCCGTTTCACCTTACCATCGTTGGCGATGGCGTACAGGGCCCCCAACTGCCCGCCCTACTGGCGCAGCACGGGCTAACGGACTGCGTGACGTGGCGCGGGGCCCTGCCGTGGGCGCAGGTGCGGGAGGCCTTTTTGACGCATGACGTGTTCCTGTTCGCCAGCCTGCGCGATTCCTTTGCAACTCAGCTGCTCGAGGCCATGGGCGCGGGCCTGCCCATCATCACGCTCGACCACCAGGGCGCACGCGATTTTATTCCGCCCGCAGCCGCTTTAAAAGCCCCCGTGACGGCCCCCGCCGAAACCGTGGCGGCCCTGGCCCGCGCCGTGGAAGAGTGTTACCACCATCCGGTGCGGCGCGTGGCCATGGGCCGGGCCGGCTACGCCTTCGCCTGCACCCAAACTTGGCCGGCGCGAGGCCAGCGGATGCAGCAGCTGGTGGATGAGTTGCTGGGCTGGCGGCCACTGGTGCCGGCCCCGATGGCTGCTGCCGTGGCCGGCTAGGCACGAATCAACTTAGTACCCATCAGCTTAAAAGCGATATGCTGTACATCGTTATTCCCGTTTTCAACCGTTGGCACTACACCCAGGCGTGTTTAGAGTCGTTGCGCCGGCAAACCAACCAAGCGTTTCGTACAGTGGTGGTCGACGACGGCTCTACCGACGAAACGGCCGCGGGCCTGGCGCGGGACTTCCCGGAGGTACAAGTGGTAACCGGCGATGGCAACCTGTTCTGGACTGCGGGGGTGAATGCGGGCATTCGTCAGGCGCTCGCGCTCGGGGCCACCCGCGTTATGACCCTCAACAACGACGTGCTGACCGCGCCGGACTTTGTGGCCCAAATGCTGACCGCCGCCGACCAGCACCCGCGCGCCGTGCTGGGTGCCTTTGAGTTGGACGCTACCACGGGCGAGGCCCTTTACGGAGGCGAGCGGCTGGATTTCCGCACCAACACCCGCCACGATTTGCTGGCTGAGCTGCCCGCCGCTCAGCGCACGGGCCTGCACCCGGTCACTTATCTGCCGGGACGGGGGCTGCTCGTTCCAAAGGCGGTTGTCGAGGCCATTGGCCTGTTTGATGAGAAGCGTCTACCGCATTACCTCGCCGACTTCGATTACACCAGCGTGGCGCGCCTAGCCGGCTTCCCGGTATACTGCAACTACGCCGCCAAGCTAAGCACCTACCCCGAAGAAAGCGGCCAGACCCTTACCCGGAAGCAGCGCAGCCTGAAGGGCTATGTGCAGCACTTGTTTGGCATCCGGGGTGGGGGAAACATGTTAAATTTTACCCGCTTTGCCCTTAAGAACTGCCCGAAGCCCTACCTGCCTTATTTCCTGTTGAATGGGTACGCGCGGCGTCTCCTGGGATATTTTCTGCACTAGACCATGAGAAAACCGAAATATTTCGCTTGCTGGATTCTCGCTGCCTGGGCCGTTGTGGCATGTGGGCTGGCTGGCTGTTCCCTCCACCAGACCGGGACCTCTGTGCTCGTTATAACCCGCGGCGGCACCTACCGTGGCACCTACCGCAGCGCCTCGTCAGGGGTGGCGTGCGTGCGCGTGGCTACCTCCGAGCCCGTGGTGCTCGACGGCTGCACGCTGGCCGGCCCCGGCAACTTGGTGGAAGCCGGCGAAGGGGCCGACCTGACGGTGCGCAACTGCCAGGGCCAGGGCTTGGTACCCACGGTGGATAAGCAGCCGCCAGGGCGCTTTCTCGACGTGTACCGCCCGCGCCGGTTGGTGGTCGAGCACAACGTGGTGGAGCAAACCAGCGGCATCGTTGTCAACCGCTGGCAGAACAACGGCCTGCCGGGCCAGACGCTCACGGTGCGCTACAACCAAGTACGCAACATCGACGGGCGCTGGCGCGACCGCAAGGGCAGCACCCGCAGCAGCTTTCTCATACTGAATACAGTGCAGCACCTACCGGGCGTGGACATTGCCTACAACGAGATACTCAACGCCCCCGATAAAAGCTTGGTGGAAGATAACATTAACATCTACAATTCCTCGGGCACGGCGCAAAGCCCGCTGCACGTGCACGACAATTTCGTGCGCGGGGCCTACCCACTGCCGGCCACAGCGACCACCTTCACGGGCGCAGGCCTCACTTCCGACGGTGACGCAAAGACGGCAGACGATGCCGCGGGCTACATCGAGGCCGATCACAACCAGTTCGTAGGCACGGGTAACGCGGCCATGAACCTGGCCGCGGGCCACGACATCTACTACCACGACAACCGGGCCGTGACCAGCGGCACACTGCCCGACGGCCGCCGCTTCAACGCGGGCCATGCCGGGCTGGGCGTGTTCAACTATTATCACCAGCCGGCGAGCGTGTTTCACCACAACCGGGTGGAAAACAACACGGTGGGCTACGTGCGCTGGGGTGGCCAAGCCCCGGCGGCCAACCGGCAGGATCTGAGCCCTAACGCCTGCGCTCCGTGCACGGGTACGGTACACCTGCCCAACCCCATCACACCGGCCACGGAGCAGCAGGAATGGGCCAGCTGGCAACAAAAACTCCGGCAAGAAGGCCTTACCGCCGGCCCCATACCCGCCCTGATGTCGGCGCAGAAATAAGCCACCAATCAAGCCCCGTATCGCATGTTCATCGGAGTAGTAGGGCCCATTGCGACGAATGATTTGCTGGCCCCGGCCGAGCAGGGTGCCCGACTGTGCCCCCGTGGGCGGGCTGGCGCCCCCCTGATTAGCAACCTCATCAAGGAATACGTGGCCCGCGGGCACCGCGTGGTGGCCATCACCCTCGACGACCAGTTGGACGACGACGCCTTACCTTTTGTGCACGAAAGTCCTAATTTGACTTACGTGGTGGTACCCGCTCGCCGCCGCACCTTCCGCCCCAATGGCCGGCGACCGGGCCGCACCGCCGATTTTTTCTGGTTCGAGCGCCGGCAACTGCTGGCTCAGCTCCGGCGCTTCGGCCCCGAAGTGGTGCATGCCCACTGGACCTACGAGTTTGCCCTAGCGGCCCTGGCTTACGACCCGCAGGCCCTCGTGACGGTGCACGACAATGCCCTGACCATCTTTCGGTACGTGCGTACGCTCAACCGGCTGTTTCACCTGCTGATGGCGCGCTACGTGTTTCGCAAAGGGCATTGGTTCACGGCCGTCTCGCCCTACATGGCCGCATCGGTGCAGCCCTGGACGAAGGCGCGCGTGGCCGTCGTGCCTAATCCGGTGGTCGTTCCTGAGCGGGCCAGCCTGGGGAAAGCGCCCCGCATGCAGCCCGTTATCAGCGTGGTGGTGAATGGGTGGGACGACCGCAAAAACAGCAAGAATGCCCTGCTGGCGTTCAAGGCCGTGCAGCAGCGGCATCCCGCTGCAGTGCTGTGGGCCATGGGCACCGCCTTTGTACCCGGCGAAGAGGCCACCGCTTTTTGCCGTCAGCACCAACTGAAAAACGTCGTCTTTCTGGGACCCACGCACCACGAAGCGGTACTACAAAATATTGCGGCCAGCACACTGGTGTTGCATACCTCGCTTGAAGAGTCTTTCGGCATGGTGCTCGCGGAGGCAATGGCCTACGGAGTGCCCGTGGTAGCCGGCCAAGCCAGTGGGGCGGTGCCCTGGGTGGTGGCCGGCGGTGGCCTGCTGGTGGACATAACCAACGTGGAGGCCATTGCCGCCGCGGTGCACCGCCTGCTCACCGACGCAGAATTATACGAGCAACTATCGGCACGGGCCTCAGCCATCGTAGCTGAGCGGTTTCCGATAGCCAAAATTGCGGATCAATATGTAGCCCTGTACGCGCAGTGTCTTTTAAAAGACAAACAGCTGGCTAATTAATAACTACCTGCGTGATGCTAAGTAAAAGAACCTGCGCAGGCACGTTTCTTACGAAGTAGAACACGCAGATTTACTTCATGTACCAAAAACAATTGACGTTGGCCTATGTCCACCGACACTCCATCCGTCTTAAACAGATCAAAAGTTTCGGCTCCTGTACATTTCCCTGATCTTAATGCCTTGCGATATTTTGCCGTCGCGGCGGTTTTTTGCTATATTGAGGAAGTTAAATCGCAGGTGGTGGTCTAATTTAAGGTGGTATTATAATTATCAATCACGGTTGTGATTCGAGCCTGGTGCATTTGCCAGGACTTCCTGAACGAGCAGGATTTGCGTACCGGTACGCCGCCGCGTTGGCGCAAGGAACAATTGACTGCTTCGACGATACTGGGGCTGCCGTTTCCTCTGGGGCAACGCCGATGCTGCCAGCGGGGCAACACGCCCACACAGGACTCCCGCGGGTCGGTGCAGGACCAACAACGGTGGCGGTAGCGGCGCGGCAGTGCTTGCCCCAACCGCTGGGCCGTGGCCGCGTCGCGCCGGCCCACGACCCGGGCCACGACGCGACGACCAGCCCGCTCCACGGTCAGCCAGGGCCAAACCTTGTGCTTTTTGCGGCCTACAAACGTCCACGTCTCATCGGGTTCGGGCGCCTCCCACCGCTGCTTCTGTGCCCGTTTCGGCCGCAACTAGGCCAGCGGCAGCGGGGCCGCCAAGGCTTTTCTTGGCCGGCCAGCGCAGCATCGTGCGCGCGACGCCCGGCACGCGCGCGATGCTGCGCTGGGAGTTGCGTTCGACCAAAAGCTTGGCCACCTGCGCGTACTGCGCGGCCTTGTCGACGGATGCCGGCACAAATCGGGCCTGGCGTCCACCCCCTTTGCACGGGTACCTGGCGTGCCCCTGGCTGCTACCGTTGGGCCGCACAGGTTCACTGCCGCAGGCGGCACACCAATGTTGCGTCGTTACCATGGGTAAAAACACAACAATCATTTTAAATTAGACCACCGCCAAATAAAATAGGTGATAGTGAACAACAAACTTTTATTAAATTATTCAAATAAGAAGCGAGCTTAACCCGGTTCTTACTATAAATATTTTAATTTAATAT
>JANPOR010000607.1:0-11565 GCA_031428075.1 Hymenobacter sp.
GTGCCCCTGCTGGGGCAAGCGGGCTGGCAGAAATAAGTAACAATGCCCCCTATCTTTGCGGACGCTTACCGCTTATCCTAGAAGAACCCTCCCGCATGATGCGTAAACAAAAGCCCGTCAAAGACTCGTTCGTCATCATGACCGAGTTGGTGCTGCCCAACGACACCAATACGCTCAACAACCTGATGGGCGGCCGCATGATGCACCTGATGGACATCGCCGCCGCCATTGCTGCCCAGAAACATTCCAACCGCATCGTGGTCACGGCTTCGGTCGACAACGTATCGTTCCGTGATGCCATTCGGCTCGGCAACGTGGTCACGCTTCAGGCCCAGGTCACGCGGGCGTTCAGCTCCAGCATGGAGGTGCATATTGACGTCTGGGCCGAGGACATTCCCAACGGGACCAAAATGAAGACCAACGAGGCCTTCTTCACCTTCGTCGCCGTCGACCAGTCGGGCCGGCCCATCGACGTGCCCGAGGCCGTGCCCGAAACCGTCGAAGAAATTTCCCTCTACGAAGGGGCCCTGCACCGCCGCCAGCTGCGTCTGGTACTAGCCGGCCGCATGAAGCCCACCGAAGCCCAGGAATTGAAAGCTCTGTTTTCGCTGGAATAATCGCTTCACCGCCCCGCCCATGTCCGCCGAAAAGCTGGCTTTCCTCCAGAATTTTTATACCGAGGTGACGCTCTACGCACCCCTGGAGCCCGCGCCCGACCCGGCAAAAACGGCCCCGGTGGAAATAACGCCGGTACCCCTGACGCCGCCCGCCGCGTTGCCGCCCGTGCCGGTGCCGCCTGCCCGCTTACCCGCTGCGGCTCCCGTGCCGGCCGTGCCGCCGGCCCAGCTAACGCCGTTTACCACGCAGGGCAGCCGTGTTGATGGCGTCGTGCTGCTGGTGCGCCTGCCGCCCGAGCAGTTCACTAAGCTCCACCGCAACGTCTTCCTCAACAAGATGCTACAGGCCCTGGACCTAGTGATGGCCGACGTGGTGCTGGTGAACGTCGAGGCCCCGCTGCCAGTGGCCCTCAGCAGTCTGCGTCGGGAGTTAGCCGCCACGCAAATCGTCGCTTTCGGCAAAAACCTGCTCGATGTGGCCGTGCGCACCACCCAGATTTATGAGCCCGTCCAATTCCCCACCCAGAACTTGTCGTACCTCGCCGCCGCCGAAGTGGAAATGCTGGAGTACGACGTCAGCCTAAAAAAACGCCTTTGGCCTGGCCTGCAACGCATGTTTCTTAAGTAGGAAGAAAACTTTATTTCGTTGAATAACCAAGGTGACAGAGCAGAAATTGCCGTCGTGCGCAAGTACATCGAGGAAAACTTTAGGCGGTTCCTCCATAGGATTCGAGTCCTACCCTTGGTTCATGGTTATGCAGTAAAAAAGCCAGTCTGGCAGCAGAGGGGCTTTTTTATACGATTCAACAACTAAATGTTACTTCAGCACTTCGGCCAGCTTGGCTTGCAGCTCGGGGCCACGCAGGTTTTTGGCGATGATAACCCCGTTGGGGTCGAGCAGAAACGACTGCGGAATGGACGTGACGCCGTAAGCAGCCCCGGCCACGCTTTGCCAACCGGCCAGGTCTGACACGTGGTTGGGCCAAAGCAACCCGTCGGCAGCGATGGCCCTGGTCCAGCGGCCCTTCTCCTGATCGAGCGATACGGAATAGATGGTAAAGCCTTTGCCCTTGTCCTTGAATTGGTTATAAGCTTTCACCACATTGGGGTTTTCCTGGCGGCAGGGGCCGCACCAGCTGGCCCAGAAATCGACCAGCACGTACTTGCCGCGCAGGCTGCTGAGGGCCAGCTTGGGCCCCGTAGGCGTGGCCAAGTTAATGTCCGGGGCCTTTGTGCCGGGGGCCGTAGCGCGCAACGGCTCCAGCCGAGCCGTCAACTCCTTGGTGAAGGGCGAGTTGGGGTTGGCCTTCCGCTGCACGGCGGCAATGGAATCGGCAAACTGAAAATTGTCGTCGGGGTTGAGGAAAGCGCCGGCCGCAAAGCCCGTGGCTACGGCCGCCGGGTGGCGGCGCAGCACGCCCTTGATGCGGGCAACGGTGCGGCCCTGCACCGCAGCAGCTTCCTGCTCGATGGCCCGCGTCGAATCGGTTTTGCCGACCTGAGCGGCCGCAGTGTAGCGGGACTTGAGGGTTTCCATGTGCGTTTTGGTGCCTTCCATCACCTGCGTCAGCTCACGGAGCACTTCGGCGTCGGGGCTGCCCTTCACGGTATAGGTAGCGGGCAGGCGTTGGGCATCGCCGGCCAGGGCTACGCGGGTCTGGTCGTCGAGCAACAGCAGCACTTGATTCGCTTCGTTGATTTTCAGCTGGTAAAGGCCGGCCGTGGGGGCCGTGCCTTTGAGGATAAACTTGCCCGTAGCATCGGTTTTGGCCGAGGCACGCTCCACGAACTGGTTGGCTTTCAGCTCAGCCAAATGCAGCTCGGTGCCGGCCGGGGCATTTTGCAGCTGGCCGGTGATTTCGTAGCCCGCGGCGGCCGCAGCGGGCTGGCAGGCGTTGGCCCCGCCTAATACGGCAGTGGCCAGCAACACGGATCTCATCATAAAGTAGCGCATGGTTAACAGTGGGCAGTTAACAATTAATGATCGATTAAATTTCAATCTCAGTCGTTGGCAGTTCAGTATCAGCTGTTAACTGCTCACTGTCAACTAAATTTTAGCCTTCCAGCGCGGCGCGCAGCAGCTGGTTGGCCTGTTTGGGGTCGGCTTTGCCGCCGGTGAGCTTCATCAACTCGCCCATGAACATGCCGGTGAGAGATTTTTTTCCTGCCCGGTACTCGGCCACTTTGGCCGGGTTGGCGGCCAGTACCTGCTGCACCAGGGCCCCCAGCTCGTCGCCGTCGGTTTTGCTGAGCAGGCCCAGGCTTTCGGCCGCGCCGGTGGCGTTGGCCGTGGGGTGCTCCAGCAAGTACGGAAATAACTGCTTGCTGGCCAATGAGTAATTAATCTTGTTCTCATCAATCAGTTCAATAATACCGGCGAGTTGGGCGGGGTCGAGCGGGAAGTCAGACATTGGCAGGGCCCGCTCGTTCAGGTACGATTTCACGGGCCCCATTACCCAGTTGGCCGCCGCCTTGGCATTGGGCGTGATGCGCGCCAGGTCGTCAAAATACTGCGCCACTTCTTTCTGGTCCACCAACACCGAGGCGTCGTAATCGTTCAAGCCCAGCTCACCCGTGAAGCGGGCGTAGAGCTGCTGCGGTAGCGCCGGTAACCCAGCCTGGATGCGGTGCAGCCAGGCGTCGTCAATGACCAGCGGCGGCAAATCCGGCTCGGGGAAGTAGCGGTAGTCGTTCATCGTTTCCTTGCTGCGCTGGCCGTTGGTGGTGCCGGTCACCGCGTCGAAGCCGCGGGTTTCGCTATCCACTTCGCCGCCGGCTTCCAGGATGCCCACCTGCCGCTCAATCTCGTAAGCAATGGCCCGCTGCACGTTGCGAAAGGAATTCATGTTCTTGACTTCCACCTTCGTACCGAACTTGTCGGCCCCGTGCAGCATAACGGAAATGTTGGCGTCGCAACGCAGTGAGCCTTCTTCCATGTTGCCGTCGCAGATGCCCAGGTACTCCACCAGCTTCTTGATTTCGGTGAGGTAAGCGTAGGCCTCCTCTCCGGTGCGGATGTCGGGCTCCGACACAATTTCAATCAGCGGCACGCCGGCGCGGTTGAGGTCCACCAGGGTTTCGGTTTCGCCGGCCAAGTGCATTGACTTGCCCGCGTCCTCCTCAAGATGGATGCGCGTGACGCCGATGCGCTTGATGCCCTCAGTTACGCGCACGTCCAAGTGCCCGTCATGGCAAATCGGGGTTTTGTCCTGCGTAATCTGGTAGCCCTTGGGCAGGTCGGGGTAAAAATAGTTTTTGCGAGCAAACAGGTTGTCGCGCCGGATGTGGCAATTGGTAGCCAGGCCCATCTTCATGGCAAATTCCACGGCCGTGCGGTTCACCTTGGGCAAGGTGCCGGGGTGGGCCAGGGTGATGACGGACAGGTTGGTGTTGGGAGCCACGCCGTACTCATTTTCGTCCGACGAGTACATTTTGCTGCGCGTGAGCAGCTGGGCGTGTACTTCCAGCCCAATCACGGGCTGGTACTTGGCAATCAGGGCTTCGTCCATACTGGCAGGTTATAAGCGGGGCGCGGCCGGTGCCGCAACCCGGCCGCAAGTTAAAACCGATTCGGCCCCCGGTTTTGTTTGGCCCGGCCCGGGGGCCCGCCGTTGTAGGGGCCCCGGTGCGCCGGGCCACAAAAAAAGCAGCCCGCTCGATACGAGCGGGCTGCTTTCGCCAAGGTGGCTGGGGCGGGCCCCAACGGCCTTACTTCTTAGCCGGAGCCTTTTTGGCGGCCGCTTTCTTAGCCGGAGCCTTTTTGGCGGGAGCCTTCTTACGGGCCGGGGCCGCGCCTTTGGGGGCGGTTTCGCCTTTGGCCTGGAGCTGAGCCACCGTGGGGGCGGGGCCGTACTTGGTCTCGTCGGGGTTGGCTTCGCCGGTCAGGTAGGGGTCCATTTCCACGCGGCGGTTCAGGGCCTGGCCGGCCTTGGTCTTGTTGCTGGCAATGGGCTTGAGCTTGCCGTAGCCGCGGGCCTCGATGCGGGCGGCCGGGATGCCCTTCTTCAGCAGGTAGGTGCGCACGGCCTCGGCGCGGTCGTACGAGAGGCGCAGGTTGAAGGCTTCTTTGCCCACGTCGTCGGTGTGGCCCGACATGCCCAGGCTGTAATCCGGGTATTCGTTGAGCACACCCACGATTTGATCGAGGCGGGCGTTGGACACCGGCAGCAGCGTAGCCTTGTTGAAGGCGAACTGGATGTACTTGGTGGCCTCCTGGAGCACTTTCTTCGACTCGGCCTTCATTTCAGGGCAGCCTTTGTTACTGGCGGGACCGGCGCGGTCGGGACACTTGTCCAGGTAGTCGGGCACACCGTCGCCGTCGCTGTCCAGCGGGCAACCCGTGGCATCCACTTTCACGCCGCTGGGCGTGTTAGGGCACTTGTCGAGGTAGTCGGCTACGCCGTCGCCGTCCGCATCGAGCGGGCACCCGGTGGCGTCTACTTTCACACCGGCCGGCGTGTTGGGGCACTTGTCGTTAGCGTCGGCCACGCCGTCGCCGTCGGCATCGGGGCAGCCCTGTAGAGCAACTAAGCCCTTCACATCGGGGCACTTGTCTTGGTAATCCGGCACACCGTCGCCGTCCGTGTCGAGCGGACAGCCGTTGGCGTCCACCTTCACGCCGGTAGGCGTGTCAGGACACTTGTCTTTGCGATCGGGCACGCCGTCGCCGTCCGTATCCTTGGCCTTACCAAGGTTGGCCGTCAGGCCGGCTGAGAACTGCAGGTAGCGGTCGTGGTCGTAGTAAAAACCTTTTGCATTGCTAGCCGAGCCGTCGAGTTTGTCATCGCCGGTGACGAGCATGTGTTCACCGGCCTGGGCAAACAGGCTGAAGCCCGGCGTGACGCGAAAGGTCAAACCCAGGGCCCCCTGCGCGTCAAACGACGTGAAATCGAGATGGTTGGCCGCCGCTGTCGGCGAGGCATAGCGGTCCGAGTTCACGCGGGCCACGCCCGGCTGGAGCAGAATGTAAGGCTGAATGGCCGGGTTGTCCCCGAGGGGCATCTTGAATTTGAAACCCAGGCCGTAGGTGCTGATGTTGGCGTAGAAGCGGGTGCCGTTGTTGGCAGATGCGCCCGTCGGCGAGGGAAAACGCAACGTGGCTTGGTTAGCTGACAGGTTGATGTCAAAGCCCTTGCTGATGTAGCGGCTCAGGGCAAGGCCCCCGCCATAGGTATTGTTTTTGGCTTTGAAGTAGGTGTTGCCCATGTCGCCCATGTACTGGAGCGTGGTCGCGTACCCACTGATGCCGAATTTTTGGTCAGCCGTTTGGGCTTGGCTGCGGGGAGCCGCGCCCAACACGCCCAAGCCAAGCACGGCGGTGGATGATAACAGGTGTTTCATGAAAAAGAATAAGGTGAAAGTGTTTCGGGAAAGAAAAGCCCGAGGGTAAGAAGAGAGTAGGGATTATAGCTCGCTGGCCATCATTGGCCTGTCAGCGTACGTTGTCTGAGCGTTTAGAGTTGTATCGAACGCACAGCCGCGTCTTGCAGTCTGCCGATGGGCGGGCCCAACCGATGCTTGCACGCGCTGCCCAGCGTGGGCCCCACGCTGGGATTCCCAGCAGAGCAAGAATATGGCACTGGGAGCCGCACCCCTTACAGCGCTTTACCGACGGCATCCGCTGCTTTGGCGATGGCCGCCGCTAGCCCCGCCGCGTGCTTGCCACCGGCAGTGGCAAAAAACGGCTGCCCGCCGCCGCCGCCCTGGATTTCCTTGGCCAGCTCGCGCACCAGCGCGGTGGCGTTGAGGCGGCCGGCCTGAACGATTTCATCGGCCAACATCACGGCTAGCTGGGGCTTGCCGTCGATTTCGGCGCCGAGTACAAGTACGAGGTTGGGAACGGCCTGCCGCAAGTTGAAGGCCAGCGTCTTGAGCGCCTCGGCGCTACCGGCTTGCACCTGGGCGGCGAGGAAATTGACGCCGTTCAGGGTCCTCACCTGGGCAACGAGCTGATCTTTTTGTTGGTTGATGCTTTGCTGGGCAAACTGCTCAATTTGCTTGCGCAGAGCGGTAATTTCCTCGCTTTGCTTTTCGAGAGTAGGCAGCAGATGCTGAGGGTTGCCGAGGGCCTCGCGCACCTGCAACAGCTGGGCGAGCTGCTGGTCTACGAAGGCTTCGGCGGCCCCGGCCGTTACGGCTTCGATGCGGCGCACGCCGGCCCCTACGGCGCTTTCGGCCACGATTTTAAAGTAGCCGATGCGACCGGTGTTGGCCACGTGCAGGCCCCCGCACAGCTCCACCGAGTAGTCTTTGTCGAAGGTGATGACGCGCACGAAGTCGCCGTACTTTTCGCCAAACAGGGCCATGGCCCCCAGGTTTTTAGCTTCGGCAATGGGCACGTTGCGGCGCTCGTCGAGCGGGATTTGCTGGCGGATGCGCTCGTTCACAAGCTGCTCAATCTCGCGCAGCTGCCCATCGGTCACCTTCGTGAAATGCGAGAAATCGAAGCGCAGCACTTTCTCGTTTACCAGCGAGCCTTTCTGCTGCACGTGTTCGCCCAGCACGCGGCGCAGGGCCGCTTGTAACAGGTGCGTGGCCGTGTGGTTGTTGCGGGTAAGGGCGCGTCGGGCCGCGTCGGGTCGAGCCCGGAACTCGGCCGTCAAATCCTCTGGCAGCTCCAGCACGGTGTGAAGAATGAGGTCGTTTTCGCGCTTAGTATCGAGCACGCGCAGCTTGCTCAGATCGCTTTCCAGGTAACCGGTGTCGCCGATTTGCCCGCCACTTTCGGCGTAGAACGGCGTCTGGTCAAGCACCAGCTGGTACTCGGTTTTGCCCTTGGCGGTGGTTTTGCGGTAGCGCAGCAGACGAGCCGTGGCCTCGTCCTGGTCGTAGCCCACAAACACGTTGGGGCCCTCGGTTTCGGTCACGGTCACCCAGTCGCTCTGCTCGGTTTCCTGGGCGTTGCGGCTACGGCTTTTCTGCTCATTCAAAAGTTTGTCAAAATCCTCCTCCCAATTGGCGGAAAGTTCAGCCCTATCAAAATTTTCCTTTACAATTAACTGCGTCAAATCTTTAGGAAAGCCATAACGGTCTGAAAGAATAAATACCATCTCTCCCGTAATTCCCACCTTGACAGTATTCTCGGGCTTTCCAGTCGATTGAGCAAAACGCTCCCCGATTTCTAAACCACTAGACACATAGTTTTCCAGCACATCCAGTCCAGTTTCTATATTTTTTGAATTATCTGAAAACCAGCTGTCCATAATATTTAAACCAGATTCCAGCGTTTTTAAAAACGCAATCTCTTCTTCCTCAATCACACGCGTCACAAATGCCTGCTGGGCCTTCAACTCGGGGAAGATACCGGCCATCTGGTCGGCCAGCACCGGCACAAGCTTATATAGGAAAGGCTGCTTCTGATTGAGGCTCGAAAAAGCGTAGCGCACGGCCCGCCGCAATATGCGCCGGATGACGTAGCCGGCCTTCACGTTACTCGGCAGCTGGCCGTCGGCGATGGTGAAGGCGATGGCACGAATATGGTCGGCGATGACCCGGATGGCGATGTCAGTTTTCTCGTTTTCGGTGGCCGGCTGGTCGTGTACAGTGGCCGGGGCCGTGCCGTGGTAGTCCACGCCGGCTTCCTTCGCAATGCACTGAATCAAGGGCTGAAACACGTCGGTGTCGTAGTTCGACTTCACGCCCGACACGGCCATCATCAGCCGCTCGAAGCCCATGCCGGTGTCCACGCTTTGGGCGGGCAGCTTGATCAACGACTTGTCGGCCAGGCGCTGAAACTCCATGAACACGTTGTTCCACACCTCCACCACCTGCGGATGGTCGGCGTTCACCAGTTCGCGGCCGGGTTTCTGGGCGCGCTCCCCGGCCGAGCGCAGGTCGATGTGGATTTCGGTGCAGGGCCCGCAAGGGCCCGTGTCTCCCATTTCCCAGAAGTTGTCCTTTTTGTTGCCGGGCAAAATCTGGTCGTCGGTGGTGTATTGCCGCCACAGCGACTGGGTTTCGGAATCGGGGCCCAGGCCATCGCCTTGGTCGCCTTCGAAATACGTGACGTAGAGCCGGTCTTTCTCCAGCTTGAACACGTCGGTGAGCAGCTCCCAGGCCCAGGCGATGGCGTCCTTCTTGAAATAATCGCCGAACGACCAGTTGCCGAGCATCTCGAACATGGTGTGGTGGTAGGTATCGTAGCCGACCTCCTCCAAATCGTTATGCTTACCGCTCACGCGCAGACACTTCTGGGTGTCGGCGATGCGCTTGTAGGGCGCGGGCTTGTTGCCGAGGAAGTAGTCTTTGAACGGGGCCATGCCACTGTTGATAAACAGCAGCGTAGGGTCGTCCTTCACCACCAGCGGAGCCGAGGGCACGATGTGGTGGCCTTTGGAAGCGAAAAAATCAAGGAATTGCTGGCGGACGTGCGCGGCGGTAGGTAACGACATGGGAAAGCGGATAGATGACGGGCCCGGCCCCGGCGGCAGTTTCTATGTTGCCCCGGTGCCAACGCCGCAAAGGTAGCGCCAGGGCCCCCGGGCCCGGAAGCGCCCCGGCCCGTAACTTGCGACCCTTCCCCAGGCTTTGTTCTTTCTTCGCTTTCTTTCGCTATGCCGTTTCTTTTGGGTTTGCTGCACCGGCCGTACTGGCTCGGCGCATGGCTGCTGCTCGGGCTGAGCAGCGCCACTGCCGCGGGGGCCCCCGGCCCGCGCCAGCCGAAGCTGGGCAAAGCGCTGGGAGCCGACATTTCCTTCCTGCCCGAACTGGAGGCGCGGGGCATGAAGTTTTCCGACAAGGACGTGCCCAAGGATGCCGTTCAGATTCTGAAAGCTTACGGCTTCAACTACATCCGGCTGCGGATTTTCAACAACCCCGCCGCCGGCAGCGGCTACTCGCCCGGCCAGGACTTCTGCGATCTGATCCACACCTTGGCCATGGCCAAACACGTGCGGCGAGCCGGCCTGAAACTGCTGCTCGACTTCCACTACAGCGACAACTGGGCCCACCCGCAGAAGCAATTCAAGCCGCTGGCTTGGAAAGACCTGAGTGGCCCGGCCCTGGCCCAAGCCGTGCACGACCACACAAAAAAAGTACTGGGGGCCCTGGCCGCCCAAGGCACGCCGCCCGACATGGTGCAGGTGGGCAACGAGATTAACCACGGCATGGTGTGGCCCGACGGCAACGTGCAGCGCACCAATAGCCTGGCCCGTTTCGACGCGCTGGCCAGCTTGGTGAAGGCGGGCATTAGCGCCGTGCGCGAAACCGACCCCACGGCCCTGGTGATGCTCCACATCGCCCTGGGCGGCCAAAACCGGTTTCCACCCTGTGGCTCGACCGGATGGCAGCCCGCGGGGTGCAATTCGACGTCATCGGCGAGTCGTATTATCCCAAGTGGCACGGCACCATCGCCGACCTCAAAGCCAACCTTACGGCCCTGGCAAAAAGATATCCGCAGGACCTGGTGGTGGTGGAATGCTCCGAACGCAAGCGCGAAGTGAACGATGTCGCGTTCAACCTGCCCGGCAGCAAGGGCAAGAGCACCTCTATCTGGGAGCCGCTCAACACCTGGGAAGCTATTTTTGACAAGCAGGGCCACACCAACGACTTGCTGCTGCAATACGACGACATAAGCCGCACCTACCAAGTAAAATAGATTCCCGTTCCATGCCCTACAAAGAGCGCACCATCGAAAAACAGTATTTTACCATTGGCGAAGTGGCGGCCCAGTTCAAAGTGGCCGAGTCGCTGGTCCGCTTCTGGGAAACCGAGTTCGACGAGCTCAAACCGCGCCGCAGCAAGAAGGGCAACCGCCTGTACACGCCGCAGGACATCGATACCTTCCGCACCATTTTTCACCTTGTGAAGGAGCGCGGCTACACCATCCCCGGGGCCCGCGAAATGCTCAAGCAAAAAGGCCCCCAACTGAAGGACAAAATCGACGTGGTGCAGTCCATTGAACGGGTCAGGGCGTTTTTGGTGACGCTGAAAAAGGAGTTGGACGTGGCCCGGCCGGAGTGATCTGGTACTTGGTTGCTTGGTACCCTCTGTCATTGCGGGGAGGAACGACGAAGTAATGACAGAGGGCACCAAGCAACCAACGAACAAGCAACCAACGAACAAGCACTGAAAGGATGCCCCAAACCCTTACCGAAGACCTGTTCCACGAACTGGCCCTGACGCTGCTGCCCGGCATCGGCCCGCAGCTCACGCGGCAGCTGATGAGCTACGGCGGCTCGGCCAAAAACGTGCTGTTGATGCCCCCGGGCAAGCTGCGCCGCATCCCCGGCGTGGGGCCCAAGGCAGTGCTGGGCCTCACCGGCCCGGAGCGCGCCACGGCCCTGCGCCGCGCCGAGAAAGACTTACAACAGGCGGAAAAGGAGGGCGTCGAAATACTGTTCTACACCAGCAAGCGCTACCCGCACCGCCTCAAGCAGATCCCCGACGCGCCGGTCATCCTGTACTACCAAGGTACGGCCGATTTGAACGCGCCCAAAGTGGTGGCCCTGGTGGGCACGCGCAAAAACACCGATTACGGCCGCGAGCAAACCGAGCGCATCATCGCGGGCTTGGTGCCGCACCGGCCGCTGGTGGTGAGCGGCCTGGCCTACGGCATCGACATCATGGCGCACCGCGCCGCCTTGCAGGAAGGGCTGGAAACCGTGGGCGTGATGGCCACTGGACTGGATATCATCTACCCCGCCGCGCACCGCAAAACCGCCGAGAAGATGCGCGAGCAAGGCGGCCTGCTCACCGAATTCCCCTTCGGCACGCCGCCCGACCGCTACAACTTCCCGGCCCGCAACCGCATCATCGCCGGGATTTCGGATGGCACGGTGGTGGTGGAAGCCGCCATCAAAGGCGGGGCGCTAATAACCGCCGAGCTGGCCCTGAGCTACGACCGCGACGTGCTGGCCGTGCCCGGCAACCTGGGCTCGTCGGTATCAGCGGGCTGCAACGCGCTGATTCGGGACAATAAAGCGGCCCTCTACGCCGAGCCCCGCGACCT
>JANPOR010000608.1:0-1511 GCA_031428075.1 Hymenobacter sp.
CGTTTTTGCTGGTGGCGCTGCCGGTGGGCTTTGCGCTCGGGCTACCGCCCGACCGGCTGCTGGCCGCCGTCTACCAGGGGTTGGGCGACACGCTAGGCTCGGTAGTCATTATCATCGTGCTGGGGGCCATGCTGGGCAAGCTGGTGGCGGAAAGCGGCGCCGCCCAACAGATTACGGCCGTAATGATTCGGGCTTTCGGCACTCAGCATATTCAATGGACGTTGATGGCCACGGGTTTCATCATCGGCATTCCGCTGTTTTACAACGTAGCGTTTGTGCTGATGGTCCCGCTGATTTTTTCAGTGGTGTACAAGTACCGGCTCCCCGCCGTGTACGTGGGGCTACCCATGCTGGCGGCGCTGTCCGCGATGCACGGCTTTTTGCCGCCGCACCCCGCGCCCACGGCCCTGGTGGCCCAGTTCCACGCCAGCCTGGGCCGCACGTTTGTCTACGGGTTGCTGGTAGCGGTGCCGGCCGTGGTGCTGGCCGGTCCCCTGTACGTGCGCACGCTCAAGGGCATCGTGTCGCGGCCCCTGGCGGGTTTTATGGCCGAGGCCCTGCCCGAAAGTGCCCTACCCGGCCGCGTCAACAGCTTTGTGTCGTCACTGCTGCCGGTGTTGGTGCTGACGGCGGTGGCCGCCCTGCGGGCGGTGCTGACGGCCGGGGGCCTGCTGGCGCCGGCCCTAGCATTTTTGGCCGAGCCGGCCATCATCCTGTTGCTGTCGGTGGGCGTGGCCACGGGCAGCTTGGGTCTGGCCCGGGGTAGAACCATGAGCAGCATAATGGACACTTACGGCGCCGCGGCGAAAGACGTGGCCCCGATTCTGCTCATCATCGGCGGGGCCGGGGCCCTCAAGCAAGTGCTGGTGGCCAGCGGCGTAAGCGGCGAAATTGCGGCCGGCTTGCAGAGCACGGGCTTACCGCCGCTCGTGCTGGGCTGGCTGATTGCGGCCGTCATCCGGGTGTGCCTGGGCTCGGCCACCATCGCCGGCCTCACGGCAGCGGGCGTGATGCTGCCCACCCTGGCCCGTTCGCACGCCGACCCCAACTTGATGGTGCTGGCCATCGGGGCGGGCAGCCTGCTGCTTTCGCACGTCAACGACGCGGGCTTCTGGCTCTTCAAAGAATACTTCAACCTCTCGACCAAGGACACGCTGCGCTCGTGGACCGCGATGGAAAGCATCGTGTCGGTGGCGGGCTTGGCCGGCGTGCTGCTGCTCAACTGGGCCCTGCCGCTGCTGCCAGGAAAACTGTGATGTAGGTAGTCGCGCACAAGTAACCGCATAGCTAAAAAGGCGGTCATGCTGAGCTTATCGAAGCATCCCTCCCGTTTCGTTGAAGTAGTATTGATTACTTGTGCGGGAGAGATGCTTCGCCAAGCCCAGCATAATGTTCAAGTGAGTACGGTTATTTAAAGCAGTTTCACAAACAATGTACTGCAGACCCGCGTGGGGGCGTGGCTTGTCCCCGCCCGGCCATTGAACGACTTCGGGCGAACGGTGGGCGGGGAC
>JANPOR010000609.1:0-3352 GCA_031428075.1 Hymenobacter sp.
ACGGCCTGGGCCAAATCCTATACGCCACCAAGCTGCACCTCGACCAGATGGATACGCCTGCCCTGCACGCGCTGCCCGTTCTGGGCAGCCTGCACCAGCAAACCGGCCGCCTGCTGGCCGACGCCATGCACCAGACCCGCACCCTGGCCCACGAGCTGGTGCCCACTTCGCTCGTAGATTTTGGCCTCGCGGCCGCCGTGTGCGACGTCTGCCGGGACTTATCGACACCGGAGCTGCGGGTAGTGTGCCACGTCTGGGGCGAGGAGCTGCCGCTGCCGCAGCCCGTGCAGGTCACCCTTTTTCGCCTGGCGCAGGAGTTGGCCCACAACATTGTGCGGCATGCCGGGGCCACCCAAGCCACGCTGGAGCTGGAAACCATGACCGGCGGGGTTAGCCTGCGGGCCGAAGACAACGGCCACGGGTTCGACCCGCTGACCGTGGCCGAAGGCCTGGGCCTGCGCACCGTGCGCCAGGCCGTGGCTCTGCTGGGCGGTACCGTGGCCGTGGACTCCTCGCCCGAATTCGGCACCCACGTTCGCCTGCGCATTCCCTTGCCCTTATTTTCTTAGCCATGATTCGCGTTTTTATCGTCGATGACCACACCCTCATCCGCGAAGGCCTGCGCACCCTACTCGCTGCCGACCCCTTGTTTGAGGTGGTGGGCGAAGCCGGCAACGGGCAGGCACTGCTCGACCAGCTGCCCACCGTGGCCGCTGATGTGGTGCTGCTGGACCTGAACATGCCCGTGCTCGACGGGCTGGCCACCACCCATCGCCTACGGGAAGAGTACCCGCACCTGCGCATCCTGCTGCTCTCGATGATGACCCACGAGCGCACCATTGGGGAAGCACTGGCGGCGGGGGCCCACGGCTACGTGCTCAAAAACGCCGATAAGTACGAGGTGGTCGCGGCGCTGCAGGGCGTGGCCGCGGGCAAGCGGTTTCTGTGCTCGGAAATCGGGCTGGGGCTGTTGGAAAAACTACTGCTCCAGGAGCCCCACCCCCCGGCCGGGGGCCGTATCCCGGGCACGGTCCCCGGCGTGCCCCTGACGCACCGGGAGCGGGAAATTCTTCAGTTGGTGGCCAGTGGGCTCACGAATCAGGAAATCGCCAACCAGCTTTTTACCAGTAAGCGCACGGTGGAATCGCACCGCCAAAACCTATTGGAAAAAACCGGCGCGCGCAACACCCCGGCGCTGGTGAAGTACGCGATGGAGCACGGCTTGCTCAAGCCTTAACAGGCCCATTAGATGCAGGGAGAATGGATGGCATTGCCGTGTAAATACGGTGATGTAAATTGGTATTTATCCTGACGAATCGGGTAGATATGCTGTGAACAGGCAGTTTGAGGGAGCGTTCATTTGTACAAGTGTTTGAAAGCGTTGTTTCAAGAGGGTAGCACGGCTGGGACATCTCTTGACTTTGCAAGAGGTATCCCAGCTGCTATCAACTGTTACGGGCTACTTCGAACCGGCGGCGACCCACTATTTCAGTGGTTTACCTAGCGCTTCCTCCTTATGCCAGTCCACTATTCTGCTTTGCTATCCATACCGGCTGCAGACCCAACGCTTACGCCCGTGAACCTGGCCGACTTAACAGCGAAGCAGTTGGCTCGTCTGCTGGTAGCGCCTCCCCCTCACCTACTGATTGACTGTGGCGGCCTCCTGGTGCCGTACCCGCTGGGGGTATGTAGCTTCGTGGCGCAGCTGCTGCTGATGCGGGGACGGGGAGCGTGCATCTGGCTGTGCAACGTGCATCCGAGGCTGCACCGCTGCTTGCACCAGCTGAAACTAGCGGCCCTGTTCCACCTAAACGGGCAAGGGAAACCAACCGAGGCTGCTGCCACCGGCCTGGCCCCTTGCCGTGCGACCTTGAGCTATAAAACACTATGATAACGCCGCCGCTCAAGAAGACCCGAAAACCTTACCGGGACCTTGTCGTCATTGGCGCTTCCACCGGCGGGGTGGCGGCCCTAATGGACTTGGTGAAATCGCTGCCAGCCGACTTCCAGGCCCCCATTTTCGTGGTTATGCACGTGCCGCCCGATTCGCCGAGCATCCTGCCCCAACTCCTCAACTCGGTATCGGCCCTAAAAACCCGGCACCCGCAGGACGGGGAAGTAATCGAGGCCGGCGTCATCTACGTGGCCCGGCCCGACCACCATTTGCTGCTCGAAGGCAACCGCGTGCTGGTGACGCGGGGTCCCAAAGAAAATCGCTTCCTCCCATCCATCGACGCACTGTTCCGCTCGGCGGCGTACACCTACGGCCCCCGCGTGATTGGCGTGGTGCTCACGGGCTACCTCGACGACGGCACGTCCGGCCTATGGAGCGTGCAGCGCATGGGCGGGCTGGCCGTGGTGCAAGAACCCAGCGACGCCGAGCAGCCATCGATGCCTGCCAACGCCTTAGAATTTGTGGCGGCCGATTACGTGGTGCCACTGGCCCAAATGGGCGCGCTACTGGTGCGCCTCACGCAGGAGCGCGCTCCTGCTAGAACCCGCTTGCCCGCCGCCGAGCTGGATCTGCTCAAAATCGAGCTTACCATCGCCAAGCAGGGCGGAGGGTTTGAGCTAGGCATCATCGACAAAGGCAAGCTCACGCCCTTCACCTGTCCGGATTGCCACGGTGCGCTCACGCAGCTCATCGAAGGCAAGCTGATTCGCTACCGCTGCCACACGGGCCACGCCTACACCATCAGCGCCTTGCTCAGCGAAGTCACGGAGTCGGTCGAAAGCATGCTTTACCAAGCGATGCGCGGGCTGGAAGAAACCAAGATGCTGCTGCAAAACCTCGGCCGCCACTTCGCCGACGACCTGCAGGAGGCCGTGTCGAAGTTGTTTTTCCGCAAAGCCGACGAAACCGGCCAGCAGGCCCGCGTCGTGCACGAATCCATCCTAAAGCACGAGTCCCTCAGCGGCGACCTACAGTTTGACCGCAAGAAGCTGACATAGGCCGGCTACCCAAGAGCCTCGTCCTTGTACCCGTTAACCTACAGTGTTGCCAGTCCTGCTGTTATTCCACTTGTGTCTGAGCTACTTGAGGAAAGAGGTGTGGACCAAATACACGCTCGCCGACGTGGCCCTGTGGCAAACCCACTCGGTGGACGAAACGGCGGTTCCTCACCTACCTATCCCGACGCAGCGGCCCGTCATGGCGCACCTTCCCCGTGGTTTTTATGGGCCTGTCGGAAATACTACGCCACGCAGCGGAACTTGGGTGTTAGAGCGGTTCCTAGCTTGTCTGGTGTAGCAGCCCGACGCGACGTTGCCCGACGCGACGTTGCCCGACGCGACGTTGCCCGACGCGACGTTGCCCGACGCGACGTTGCCCGACGCGACGTTGCCCGACGCG
>JANPOR010000610.1:0-1663 GCA_031428075.1 Hymenobacter sp.
TGGCCCCCGTGGCCCCGCTGGCGCTGATGCCCGCCGGGTCGCAGATGCGCAGCGAGGCACCGGCCTGGAGGTCGAAATTACCCGGCCCGTCCACCCCGAAACAATTAGTGCCCAAGCTGCCGGCCGGCGGCCCGCCCAGGCTCTTGATGACCAGCGTACCGTACACGATGATATTGCCGACCAGCGTGGCGGTGCCGCTGTTGATGGTGATGTCCTGATAATTGCCCCCGGGTACAGTGGTGTTGATGTTGATAACCAAGCTCGGATACACAGCCGCCACCACGGGTACAAGCAACGGCCGCAAAAAGTCGCGGATGTCGCGGAACGTGGTGTCGGCGTAAGCCGCCGGGTTGCTGCTGCCGCTGGTGGCATACTGCGGAATGTGCGACGCTTTGCTGAAGCGGCGTAGCACGTTGGGCACGCCCACGCTGCTGGCGTAGGGGTTGAGCCGGCCGCTGCCAAACACGTACTTGGGCGGGCCGGCACTGGTACGGCCTTTTAGGTAAGGCACCACGTTGTCGGCGGTGCCGTGGGCGCTGTAGAGCGGCGGGTTGCCGGCCTCGATGATGCTGGGCGGGTTGGTGGCCCCGCTCAGGTTGAGCACGGCCAGCGGCAGGCTGCTGTAGCCGGGGTTGCCGCTCTGGCCCTCGATGCCGCCCAGCGCGGCAATGTCCACGTCGCTGGGCACTTCGCTCACCTTATCGAGATAGCCCACCTCCAGCGCCATAAAGGCCCCGGCTGAGGCACCGCCCACTACTACCCGGCTCGGGCTCACGCGGTAAACGTTGCCGGTGGCCGCATCCTGCCGGAAAAAGCGCACGGCGGCGCGCAAATCCTGCATGCCGCGCAGCGCCGCTTTGCTCACGGCCGTGGTGTCGAAGCTGGCAAAGCCCAGCCGGTAGTCGATGCTAGCCGTGACGTAACCCAGCCGGGCAAACCGCGTGCACACATCTACCATGTACTGCTCGCTGCGCGAGCCGGTGAAAAACCCGCCTTGGTGGGCGAAGATGATGACCGGCCGCTCGGCTACCACGTCGCCGGTGGGCTGATAAATGTCCATCAGCAGCGTTTGCGTAGTGCCGAAAGCCGTGACGGCCGAGCCGTAAGCCACGCCCGAAGTCACCGTCGCGCCGGGGAACTTGGGCTGGTAAAACCGCCCGCCGGTGGTGTCGATAGGGGTTTGGGCCAGGGCCGACCGGCCGATGCTCAGCACCAGCAGCAACCCAAAAAAGAGTAGAGATTTCATAATGACCGGGAAAAGAATGGGGAATCGGACCAGAGTTTTAACTTGACGCAGAATCGGCCATCGGGGTTGGCTCGCGGACCAGATAGCCGCGCCGCCGTGCTTTATTTGCGGCTGTTTCCCCGCCGCTTTATTTCTGCTTATGCCCGTTCAGTTTCCCGCCCCCCTGCAGGCTGGCCAGCGCGTGGCGCTAGTCAGCCCGGCCCGTAAAATCTCGGCCGCCGAGCTGGCTCCCGCCATCGCTACCCTCGAAGGCTGGGGACTGGAAGTGGTGTTGGGCGAAAGCATCGCCGGCGACCATCACCAGTTTGCCGGCGACGACGACCTGCGCCGCCGCGATTTCCAGCGGCAGCTCGACGACCCCACCATCCGGGCCATTCTGTGCGCGCGGGGCGGCTACGGCACCGCCCGCATTGTCGA
>JANPOR010000611.1:0-7197 GCA_031428075.1 Hymenobacter sp.
GCTGTTGCCGCCTTCGGAGATGTTCCACTCCAGGGTCAATTCGAAGTTTTCGTATTCCCCGTCGGTTACCAAATCTCCTTGCCCGGGCGCTTTTGGGTTTAATTGCAACGTGCCATTAACCACCACCCACGCGGGTTCGGCACTCGTTTTCAAATAGTTATGCCAGCCTTTGGTGGTTTTACCGTCAAACAGCGACTGCGGCTTGGCTGGCGCGGAATGCTCTTGGGCGGGCACGGCCCGCCCCAAAATCGTCAACGCCAGGGTGCTGAACAGTAGAACCTTCATAAATTTTCGGGTTGATTTTGTGGTTAAATAAGGCAACAAGGTAAACAGGATGTTGAGGGATTCATTGAAAGCGCCTCAGCACGACGTTCAACGATTTCGCCGGCGCCCGGACGGACTCTCTGCCCTTACTGGGAACCCAAAATCCCCTTGGCCGTACCTTTGCGGGCCCATTTTCTACTGCTCGTTTTGAAACAACACCTCCGCCCCACCCTTCTGTTGGCCTACCCCGTCGTCCTCTCTCAGCTCGGCCACATCTTGGTGGGCGTGTGCGATTCGGTGATGGTGGGCCAAACCGGCACCGTGCCGCTGGCCGCCGTGAGCGTGGGCGTGAGCACCACCAGCGTGCTCATGATGCTGGGCATCGGCCTGAGCATGGGGGCCGTGCCCTTGGTGGCCGCCGCCGATGGCCGCCACGACACCCCGGCCCTGCGCCGCCTGTTGGTGAGCACCGTGTGGCTTTGCACCCTGGCCGGGCTGGGGCTGGTAGGCCTGGCCGAGCTGATGCCGCGCCTCATGCCCCACCTGGGGCAGGTGCCGGCGGTGGTGACCCTAGCCACGCCTTGGGTGCGGGTGGTGGGCTGGTCGCTGCTGCCGCTGATGGTGTTCCAAGGCTTCCGCGAGTTTGCCGAGGGCCTTGGGCTCACGCGCCAAGCCATGGTGCTCTCCATCGGAGCCAACGTAGTGAATGCGCTGCTCTGTTACGCCTTCATTTTTGGCCATTGGGGGGCCCCACGCATGGGCCTGATGGGCTCGGCCCGGGCCACGCTCATTGCACGCATCCTCATGGCCGTGCTCATGGCCGGCTACGTGCTGCGGGCCGAACGTTTGCGCCCCTACCGCGCCGCGGCGGCCGCCTGGCTCCGGCCCGACGGCGCGGTCCTGCGGCGGCTGCTGGCTCTGGGGGCCCCCATCGGCGGGCAGATGATGTTTGAAATCGGGGCTTTTGCCGCTTCGGCCCTGATGATTGGCTGGTTGGGGGCCGCCCCGCTGGCGGCGCATCAGGTGGCCATCAACGTGGCCGCGACTACCTACATGGCGGCCAGCGGCATCGCGGCGGCGGCCACTATCCGGGTAGGCCGGCTGCGCGGGGCTGGCGACGCGGCCGGAGCCCGGCAGGCGGGCTTCGCCGCCTACTGGCTGGTCTTCGGCTTCATGGGCAGCATGGGAGTGCTGCTGATTCTTGCCCGCCACTTCATTCCGCATTTCTACACCCACGACCCCACCGTGGTAGCCCAGGCGGGCACGCTGCTGCTCATCGCAGCCGGCTTTCAGGTGTCCGACGGCTTGCAGGTGGTAGGCCTGGGGGCCCTACGCGGACTCGAAGACGTGAAAGTACCCTCGCTTGTGGCCCTGGGTGCCTATTGGGTGGTGGCGCTGCCGCTGGGCTACTTCCTGGGCTTCCGCCTGCATTTGGGCGCACCCGGCGTGTGGCTGGCCCTGCTGCTGGGCCTGAGCATCGTGGCCGCTATGCTGCTGCTCCGCTTCCGCCGCGAAACCCAGCCTGGGGCCCTGCTTCCCGCAGCGCCGGCCCCCCGGGCGGCACTGCTCGAAGCCTAGCTGCTGCCGGTAGCACCGGCCTCTACCGCCCCCCCAACGCATCCCCGGACGACACTTTTCGGGCCCGGTTCTTGTTCTGGCGACCCCAGGTTTGTGGGTTACTCTGCTATGCGCACTGTTTTCTTAGGATTTGCTTTTTTGTTGGCCGCCGCGCTGGCGGCCTTAGCCCAAGCGCCGGCCCGGCCTCATGCGGTGGCGCCCAAGCCAGCGGGCATTGCGTGGGCGGCCAACCGGCCCCTGACGTGGGCCGACTTCCAGGGCCGGGCCAAATTTGGCGAACCAGAGGCCGCCCTCACCTCAGCCGACTTGCTGTCGGGGGCCCAATGTCGAGACTTCGTTTTTTCGGCCACGGTTACGCCTATGTTTGACCCGGCCACGTCTTGGGTGCGCGACGCCAAAGCGGCCTCTCCCACCCTGCTCCGCCACGAGCAACTGCACTTCGACCTGACGGAAGTGTATGCCCGACGCCTGCGTCAAAAGCTGAAGACCGCCAACCTTGACTGCCAGAAGCTGCAGCCCGTCTTCAACCGCCTCACAAAAGCCGTGTACGACCAGTGGAGCGACGAAGAAAACCGCTACGACCTCGATACCAACCACGGCCTTAATGCCGCTAAGCAGACCCGGTGGGACCAACAGATCCAGCAGCAGTTGGCGAACCTGGCGGCGTTTGCGCAATAGAATTTTGGCTTTGGTCCCGGGTTTTATGGCGCAGGGCCCCCAATGGGACGGCCGAAGGGCGGTATAAGCAAGGCTTATTCGGCCATTGTATTTTGCTTTTGCTCGCCACGGAACATCGACCTGGGCTAGGAGTTGGAAATAGGTACACCACCTTCCCAAACCTTACGTTTCTAAGTCCATGATTCTAAAAATTGACCGGCTGCCGATCGAGCTGCCTACGCCCAACAACCCGTCGGCCAACGACGCCGCCGCCGTGCAGGAGCTGCTAGGCGGCAAATTCGGGGAAATGAGTACCCTGATGAACTACACATACCAGTCGTTCAACTTCCGGGGCCGTAACAAGCTGCGCCCGTTTTACGACCTCATCAGCAGCATTGCCGGCGAGGAATACGGCCACATTGAGGTGGTGTCGTACACAATCAACCTGCTGCTGACCGGTACTACCAAGCGTGGCCTCGACCCCAGCGGGGCCCCAATGTCCGCCGTGGTGGACGCCCGCAACGCCCGCCATTTCATCGCCAGCGGCCAGGGGGCCCTGCCGATGGATTCGCAGGGCGACTTCTGGACCGGAGCCAACGTTTTCAACAGCGGCAATCTAAAGCTCGATCTGCTCCACAACTTCTTCCTGGAATTGGGGGCCCGCGCCAACAAAATGCGGGTGTACTCGATGGTGGAGGACCCCTGCGCCCGCGAGATGCTCGGCTACCTGCTTGTGCGCGGCGGCGTGCATGCCCTCGCCTACGCCAAGGCTCTGCAGGCGTACACGGGCGTGGAGGTGACCAAGCTACTGCCCATCCCCGACATGGGCAACGAAGCCTTCCCGGAGGCCAAGAAATTTATGCAGCAGGGCATGCACCGCAAACTTTACACCTTCAGCCAGGATGACTACCGCCAAGCCGGCATCATCTGGAACGGCACCCACCCCGACGACGGTCAGCCCCTAGAGTTGATTCACGGGGCAATGGAAGGGGTGCCCACCCCCGACCTCGAAGCCGAGCCCCAACTCAACGCCCCCGGTGGCGAAGATTTCGATCCCCAGATGTTCGCCGACATCGCCAAAAAAATGGGCATCAAGTACTCGTATTAGACTCGGGTTTAAGCACAACGACAACGGCCTGCTTCGCGTTAAACGAGGCAGGCCGTTGCCGTTCAAACCAGCCGGCTACCATTGGGCACAGGCCCGGCCACGGCGGCCAGCACGATGTGGCCGTCGGTGTCGGGGAAGCCGGTGACGAGGACTTCGGACCAAAACTTGCCGATTTGTTTAGGCGGAAAGTTGACCACGGCCAGCACCTGCCGGCCCACCAGGTCGGCGGGCGCATAATGGTGCGTGATTTGGGCGCTGGAATTTTTCGAGCCGATTACCGGGCCGAGGTCAATCCGCAGCCGGTATGCCGGGCGATGGGCCCCGGATAGCAGTTGGGCTTCGACAATGGTACCCACGCGCAGGTCGACGCGCAGAAATTCAGCCCATTCGAGAGCAGTGGCGGGCGGGCCCATGAGATTAATACGAGTACGGGTGCGGAACGCGGGGGCGTTTGGGGTCGAGGTGGCGGGTGCGGCTTTCGAGCGTGTCGATGACGGCCCCGTAAATGTCGTCGAGATCCTTGCCGTGTACGCCGTAATAGCGCACGCTGTGCTGGAATGCCGAATCGTTGGTGTGGTAAGTGCGAAAGATTGTTTTCTGCTGGGCCGCGAACAGGGCCCGGGCCGAATCGGGTTTCAGCGTGCTGTTTTCCACCCGCGATTCCAGTAAGTGCAACTCGGTGAGCACGGCCACCAGCCGGGGGCGGGGCAGCAGGTCGGCGGGGCGCAGGGGGTCTTCGGGGCGCTGGCAGGCGGGCAAGACCAACGCCAGGGCCAACAGCCAGAGGCGGCGGGAGTGGTTCACGGGGTTAAAGTTACGCCCCGTCCGCGTAGCTTCGCGGCCATGAACGCCGCCGCTCCTCCGGCCCTCACCGCGCTGATGCGCCGCCTGCGCCACGTCGAAATCCGCATCCGCAAGGCTGTCGAGGCACAGGTGCAGGGCACGGCTCGCTCCATCCTGAAGGGCACGGGGCTGGAATTTGACGACGTGCGCCTCTACCAGTACGGCGACGAGGTGCGGGCCATCGACTGGGCCGTGAGCAGCAAGGGCCACGGCACGTTCGTGAAAACTTATAAAGAAGAAAAGGAGCAGCAGGCCTTGGTGTTGCTCGACGTGAGCGCCTCGCTCGACGCCGGCCCCGCCGCCCGCTGTAAGCTCGACCTGGGCCGCGACATCGCCGGCCTGCTAGCCCTGACCGCTGCTCGCCAAAACACGCCCCTGGGCCTGCTGGCTTTTTCCGACCAGAAAGAGCTGTACCTACCCCCGGCTAAAGGCCTGCGCGGGGCTTACGCCTTGGTGCAGCGGCTGTTTGCACTGGCCCCCCGGGGGCGGCACACGGCGGTAGGCGCGGCCATCCGGCAAGCGCTGGGGCTGCTGCGCCACCGTAGTTTGGTGGTGCTCATTTCCGACTTCCTCGACCAGAACTATGAGCACGAGGTTGCGCTGCTGGCCCGCCGCCACGACCTGATTATGGTGCAACTGCGCACCCCGCGTGAGCAGCAGCTCCCGCCGCTGGGCATCGTGCCCCTGTGCGACCCCGAAACCGGCGCCACCCGTTGGGTGAATACCTCGGCCCCCGGCTTCCGGGCCCGCTACGCCGCCGGGGCCCGCCAGCACGAGGCCCTATTGGCTGCGCTATGCCGCCGCCACCGGGCCAGCTTCCTGGCCCTGGGCACCGAGGACGACTTCGTGCCAGCATTGGTGGGCCTCATCCGTCACCGCAACCGCGCCGGCCACCGTGGCTAGGGCGCGCGGCCGACTGGGGGCCCTGGCCGCAGTGGCCGGCGCGTTAGTGGCCATGCCAGCGGCTCAGATTTTCGCCCAAAACATGGTCCTGAGTCGCCCGCAGGGACGTTTTTTACAAGTCACCACGCGCGTTGGCCAGCCCCTCGACTACGAGCTGCGCTACCTGCACGATCCCACCGAAGAAGTGGTATTTCCCGATTCGCTGGCCGGGTTTGCGCCGTTTGAGTACGCCGGGCGCACCTATTTCCCTACCCTCACGCGCCAGGGCCGCAGCCTTGACCGGGCCGTGTACCACCTGCGCACTTTCGCCCTGGCCCCCGTGCAAACCCTGGCCTTGCCCGTAGTCGTGCTGCGTGGCTCCGACACCCTCACCGTGCGCCCCGCCCCGGCCGCCGTGCGCGTGCTGGCCACCGCTCCAGCCGCCGCGCTGGAGCCGGGGCACGGCCCGCCCGCGCTACGGGAGTCCACGGCCCTGCAGCCGATGCCGCCACTGTTTAATTACCCTTATTGGCTGGCCGGCACCGGGGCCGCGATGCTGGCGCTGGCAGGCAGCGCAGCATTGTTTCGCCGGGGCCTGCGCCGGCGCTACGAGGCCTATAAGCGCCGCAAGAACCATCGCTACTTCTTGGCCCAGTTTGCCCGCCACGCCGAGCGGTTCATGCTATCGCGCTCGGCCTCCAACGTGGAGCGAGCCGTGGCCCTATGGAAAAATTACCTCGCCAGCCTCGAAAATAACGCCCTCAATTCCTTCACCACCCGCGAAATCGTGGATTATTTTAAGCATGACGACGACGTGCGCCGCGGCCTCGCCACTACCGACCGGGCCATTTACGGCAACGCCCTGGCCGACGACGACGAAACCGAAATCGAGCGGGCATTCCAGCAACTGCGCGTGTTTGCCGAACACCGCTACGCCGTATTGCAACAAGATTAAGCGACTAACCCATTTATTTCAAATTATCAAATATTTCTTATGCGTATCGTTTCCATTAATGTCGGTATGCCGCAACACGTTGAGTGGCAAGGCCAGCAGGTGCGCACCAGCATTTTCAAGCGGCCCACCATCGGACCCGTAGAAGTGCTCGCGGAGCACCTAGCCGGCGATGGCCAGGCTGACCTGCGCGTGCATGGGGGCCCCGACAAGGCTGTATACGCGTACCCGCTGGAGCATTACACTTTTTGGCGGGGCTACCTGTCCCCAGAATTACTGGTGATGGGCGCGTTCGGCGAAAACCTTACCACCACGGGCTTGCTGGAAAGTGACGCGCGGATAGGCGCTTGCTACCAAATGGGCACGGCCGTACTCATGGCGGTGCAGCCGCGGCGGCCCTGCATGAAGTTGGGCATCCGACTGCACGACGCCAGCATGGCCAGGCGCTTTGAAGAGGCACGGCGCAGCGGCATTTACTTTCGGGTGGTGCGGACGGGAATCGTCCGGGCCGGGGATGCCATCACACTGGTTCAGCCGGGCCCTGAACCCGTTACCATTCAAGACATGGTTGATAATAACGCGTTGCCGGACAAAGACTGGAGCAAAATTGAAACGATACTGCGCCTGCCCGACCTCACTTCTTCCTGGCGCGAGCGGTTCGAGCGCATGGTAACGAGCGGCCGCTAGCCAAGTTTTGGGCCCTGCGCAGCCCACAATTCGTGGTTCATAATCGTAGAAATGGGCCCCGGCTTTCTACCCAACGCCCGCAAGCAGTTCGCATGCTATAAACTCTTGGGCGACCAAACCCTGGCCCATCACCCACTCCATGAGGCAGGTGGTGTTTATCGGCAAGCTAGTGTGCGGCGACGCTTGGCTGTCGCTGTCCATCCCCCGGGGCCAGTCGGCAGCTCAT